>WFRY01000465.1 GCA_015486315.1 Desulfobulbaceae bacterium | reverse complement strand
TGGGACTGGGCAATTGATTTCATGACAAATTCAGATGGTACAGCTCAGTTTACCCTCATAGACATGAGCAATGCTGCGTGGAGAGACGTCAGGTATTTTCCCGCTTCAAACCCATTTGAAGCCTACAACAACAATAATTCTTCATCTCCAACGTTCAGTGGAGCCTACGGGACTGGAATCTTTACAAATAACGCTGACGGCGGTACATCGTATGTTCTTGAGGGTATGTTTGACTTAAGTGACATTGGTTTATCTATCGGAGATGTTTCTTCCATGACCATGCACTGGACCATGTGGTGCGGTAACGACTCTCTGACAACAACTGCTTCCGCTCCCGTACCCGAACCGGCCACCATGCTGCTGTTTGGTACCGGGCTTGCCGGCCTGGCAGGAATGCGTCGTAAAAAAATGAAACAGGCGTAAGGACTGTTCCTCACCAGCCTTATACTGTTTCCTCCTCACCCGGCGTATGACCGGCAGGGCATCAAGCCCTGCCGGTTTTCTTTTGCCTTCCTGCTCTTTTCTGTTACCTTTCCCCTGTTCATTTATATTGTAACAATTTTTTAAACTCGACAACCTGCGTGTCGAGAAAGTGTTCCCTGTTTATCGAGTGCACATTCTGAAGCGATTATGCCCGTCTTTCAACTGACAGATGATATCCTCTTTCCCATGCCTGAACTTGCCGAGCCGGACGGGTTGCTGGCGGTTGGCGGTGACCTGTCTCCAGCCCGCCTGATCACGGCGTACAGGCAGGGGATATTTCCCTGGTATTCCGACGGAGAGCCCATCCTCTGGTGGTCACCGGCCCCGAGGCTCGTTTTATTCCCGGAACAGTTTCACCTGCCCAGGCGGCTTGGCCGGACCATTCGCAAAGGGGTGTTCCGGGTTACGGCGGATACCGCATTTGCAGATGTCATCACATCCTGCGGTTCCCTGCGCAGGGAGTCCGGTGAAGGGACATGGATCACCGAAGACATGAAAAATGCCTATATTCATCTCCATGACCTGGGGTTTGCCCATTCGATTGAGTGTTGGTTTGAAGGAGAGCTTGCCGGCGGCCTGTACGGGGTGTGCCTGGATCGTGTTTTTTTCGGCGAATCAATGTTCAGTCGCCGGACAGATGCTTCAAAAGTGGCACTGGCATCACTTGTTCAACTATCTGATAAAATCGGCATAAGGGCCGTTGATTGCCAGATGAGTACTGCCCATCTGCTGCGTTTTGGCAGCCGGGAGCTTGAGCGGGAGGAGTTTCAGGAAATTCTGGAGCAGTTTATCCAGACTGTTGCGTCGCAACAAAAATGGCGCCTGCAGTAAACCAGGAAGGAGGGAGCTGGTTCAAGCAGGCGCCGGCCGGGAAGTTTTCTCTATTATTACTCTTAGATACTGCTAATTGTCCATTCTGCTCCAGTCAAGTGGAGGACCGTCAATCTGTTTGCAGAGCCAATTTTTTAATGCCTCGTTGGGGGGATGGACGGTTCCTCCGGCAAGGGTACCGTTTTCTCTCCAGGAAGCTGTGAAAAGCTCTTCAGGAACATCAAACTGCCCTAACTCCTCAGCGCCTTCTACGGTCCGCCTGATCAGGGTTGCCCTGGGGGGAGTTTCCCAGTCGTAGAGAACAAAGTAAATCGATTCGTCGCTGCTGCTGGCGACAAAATTATTACCGCGAACCCAGCTAGTACCCCATTCAAGGTACATCTCAACAGCCTTCTCAGGCGTCATGCTCCAGTCTATGGAATTTACCAGATCTCTTTTTTTTCGTAATTGATCCAAATTCATTTTCGCTGTCTCCCTGATAAAATTTATGAGGTAATGTGTCTCTATTATAAGTACCACAGGGTGACAGTCAAGAAAAAATAACTATTATTCTCAATTAATTTGATAAATATGTAATGCCAATGAGTTAGAAGCTATGAATGTAACTTCTCAATAAGCAGTGGTAAAATGCCTGGATCCCCGATAACTACATTCGGGGATGACGATCGTAATTGCAAGCAACTCCGTCATCCTGACATGTTATTAGCCGTGATCCATAAAGTAAGATACAGCAACTTGCCACCCATTATTGAGAAGTTACCTATGATTCGAATTCGAATTCGTAGACAAGAGAGGACCTGTCAAGATGTTTGATGATTTTTTTCAGGCTGTGCAGGTCGGCTACCGTGAAGTTTACTTCCCAGGCAAGGGTTGTTGTAGGTTTTTCGCTCAGGCGCAGGACCTCGATGATATTCATCTCCTCAGGGGCCACGGAGAGCAGCATGAATAACCGGTGCCTCGTCGCGGCCATGATGATCACTTTCTGGGGTTTGCTGACCCTGGTTTCACGATTTTTCCAGCGGACTTCAACGGCGTCTTCACGCTGAAAATTTAATTTCTGCAGCCGGGAGCAATCCTTACGATGAAGTGAGATTCCCCGCTCACTGAGGAGGCCGATCAACCCCTTGTCAAGGGGGGTGGGTTTGCAGCAGGCCGAAGATTTCACCACCACTGGATCGACAGTGGTAAGTTCAATGCGGTTAAAGATCCCGGTGGGCTGCTGCAGGGCATCTTTGCCTGCATACAGCCCATGTCGTATTTCATAAATCAACTCCCGCATCCGGATCCTGCCCTGGCCGACCATTTGAAACAGCTGCTCCAGAGACTCTATATTAAAATAGACCAGGATATTCGCCATGGCCGGTTTATGAACCAGGCTGAAGGGCAGTCCGTATCGACGCATCTCCTGCTGCAGTACCGAGCGACCTGTTTCCCTTGAAACGGCCTGGCAACGTTCCCGAAAGGCCCTGGTTATCTCGGATCGGGCCTTGGGTGTCTGGCAGAGTTTCTGCATGTGCCGGGCAAAGCGGACCGGTGTATCCCGGCGGAGAATCTTGACCATTTCGCCGTCGTTAAGGGTGTCTGTACTGCTGACTCGTCGATTACCGATCATGGCACCAATACAGCTGTGACCGATTGCTGTATGGACCCGGAAGGCAAAGTCCAGGACAATGGAGTTTACCGGTAGACAGATGAGGTCGCCCTGGGGGGTATAGGTGTAGATTTCCTTGCGACCGCCGGCAGCCAGCATATCACGATAGGAAACCGTATCATCGCTGCCCAGGATATCAAACATTTCCTGGATTTCACGGACAAACCTGCCCTGATTTTTGCCGTTGGAAGTCCAGTCACGAACCAGGCCCCGCTGAGCACTACGTTCCATCTCTTCGGTGCGGATTTTAAATAAATATTTATGGCCGTTGATATTTGCCCTGGCATGCAGTCCCTGGTATCCGGTGGGCTTGGGGTTGGCGATAAAATCGCGAATGGTTCGCGGAATGGGGGGGTAAATCCGGTTCAGTGCTCCCAGGGCCTGGTAGCAGCTGCTGCGGCTGTACACCTTGATAAAAAATTCCTGCGGGTTTTCCAGCTTTTTGACTAAGATTCTGTTCTTGACATCATAATATCCCCATAACCCCTTGGTACGCAGGGAGACTTCAGCTGCAACCCCCTCCTTATTCATGGCATCCTGGACGGTCTCAACAAGCTTGATCATTTCAGGATCTTTTCGCAGCCTGTTGATCTGCTGCTGCAGTTTATTGCCCTGCTTGGGAAATTTATAGGCAAGAGCGAGGGTGTACAGTTCACGCTTGATATCAAACAGGCCGAAGATCGTGGCCAGCGGAGCATAAATGTCCAGGGTTTCATCGGCAATCTTCTGCTGTTTCTGCTTGGGCATGGATGCCAGGGTACGCAGATTATGCAACCGGTCGGCAAGTTTGACAATCATAACTTCAGGTTTTGCCGCCGCACCTGAAAAAATTTTTCGATGAACCAGTTTTTTAAAGGTCTGCTTGTCTCCCGAATAATTGGTGACCTTGGTACACCCTTCAACAATGGCCTCCACGTTGGCACCGAATTTTTCACGGATCAATGCCGAAGTCACATAGTCGACATCTTCCACCGTGTCATGGAGCAATGCAGCCGCAAGGATTTCGGCATTATGGAGGTCCAGTTCTTCTGCAAGAATACGTGCTACATTACAGGGATGCATGATATAAGGATCGCCGGAACGGCGCCACTGGTCGCCATGTGCTTCAAAGGCAAAGTCAAGGGCATCCCAGAACACCTTTGTTTCCGGGGCGCTGCCAAGAAAATCTTTCATCTCCCGGCGATATTGTTCCATATCGAATTGTCTATACTGCATGCATTCTGTTCCCGGTTGCAAAAACCCTTTGCTTTTTATTTACCTGATCTTGGTGTAGAATATATCCATAGTACCGAATCAACACATTGAAACGGCAAAACATAAAAGTTGACTCTATACTGTAGCAGATAACTATACAGCGAACAAAGAAAAACAGCTCAAGCAGGTGTGTGTCCTGGTGCAACACCTGCTTGAGCGATCAGGATTACAATGGCAAGGAAAAAAAATTACAGACGTAAACGCAAACAGTACCCGCATCCAGCCAAACCAAACAGAGCTCGTACCCCCTCACCCGTACTGCTGGCTGACAGGATGCTTGCATTTCTCAGCCACCGGAAAGGACCTGTTTCCACGGCAGCCATTATACAGGGGCTTGAGCTGGCCCAGTATGAGAGAAAAAATGTTACGGAGCTTTTGACAGGGCTGGAACGTTCGGGAAAGATCAGACGGAAAAAGAAACAGTGGCAGATCGCCGGCAGGGAAAGTCTGCTCACGGCAAAGCTCTCGCTCACAGCCAAGGGGTTTGGGTTTGCCGTGCTTGAGGGCAATGTTGCTAAACAGCAGAAAGATATCTTCATTCCTGCCTCGGCCATGAACGGGGCCAGTCACGGTGATACTGTCCAGGTACGGGTGCTCAGCGGTTCACGCGGCCGTCCGGAAGGCCGGATTGTCGAGGTCTTGAAACGGGGATTTACCCGCCTGTGCGGAGTCTATGTCAGCGGCGGCAATACCGGGTACGTTACCCCGGATAACGATAAAATGCCCTTTACCGTCCTTGTCCGGTATGGCAACTCCATGAATGCGGAAAACGGTGTTGCGGTGCTGGTGGAAATTATTGATTACGGCACTAAACACCGGGTCCCGGAAGGCAAGGTTCTGGAGATTTTAGGATCACCCGACGCCCCGGCTGTTCAAATCCGAATGGCCATTGAGCAGTTTGAGCTGCCGCGTTCCTTTCCCGACCGGGTGGAGCAGGCTGCAGCAGGTCTCGCGGAGCTGACCGACTGCTCTGACGGCAGGAAAGATCTCCGCTATGTCAGACACGTTACCATTGACGGGGCTACGGCCAAAGACTTTGATGATGCCATTGCGGTGCAGAAGACCAAGAGCGGCTTTCGCCTCTTTGTCTCCATTGCCGATGTAAGCCATTATGTCCAGCCGGGTTCCATTATTGACGATGAGGCCTACAGGCGTGGTACAAGCGTCTATCTGCCGGATCTGGTGCTGCCCATGCTGCCGGAACGGCTTTCCAATGATCTCTGCTCCCTGGTGCCGGATCAGGATCGGCCCGCCTTTACCGCAATCCTCGAGTTTGACCGCCAGGGCAACCGTACCGGGGCAAAATTTACCCGCAGTCTGATTCGCAGCTACCAGCGTTTTACCTATGATATGGTAAATAAAATTATCTATCTGCAGGAAAAAAATGCCCGCACGAAGTATAAAAGCATGTTGCCCATGCTGGAAAAGGCAAAGAAACTGGCTGATCAACTCAACAGGCAGCGGACAAAACGGGGTGCCCTTGGCTTTGTCATCCCCGAAGCCGTGGTCAGTATGGATGGTAACCATATAAAAACCATCGGCCGGGTGGAGCGCAACCAGGCACACGTCCTCATTGAAGCGTTTATGCTGGCTGCCAACGAGGCTGTTGCCGAAACACTTGATCAGGCAGGCGAACCGGTTCTGTTTCGAGTCCATGAAAAACCCGACCCTGCAAAGGTGGATGGTTTTACCGAAGCGGCCGCCTCCATGGGGCTGGCCTTACCGAAAACAGAAATTACCCCCGCCTGGTTTGCCCGGGTGCTTGCTGAAGCACACAAGTCACCGGCGGAATATGTGGTCAATAACCTGCTGCTCAGGACCATGCAGCGGGCCAGGTATACACCGGAAAACTTCGGTCATTTCGGGCTTGCGGCTGACTATTACCTCCATTTTACCTCACCTATCCGTCGATATCCGGACCTTGTTGTTCACCGGGTTTTGCAGAATTTTCTGCTGGGCGGGAAGAGCAGTAAACGGCAGAACGTTCTGGCCGGCAAGATAACGCTGGACGAAGCAGGGCTGTTCTTATCCAATCGGGAACGGGTCGCCGTTGATATAGAGCGTAATGTCCAGTCCAGACTTGCCGCCCTGTTTCTCCGTGACCGGATCACGGAACATTTTGACGCCGTTATTTCCGGTGTCACCTCTTTCGGCCTGTTTGTTGAGTTGCTGGAGTACTTTATCAGCGGAGCGGTTCCTGTCAGGGATATGGAAGACGATTATTACAACCATGACAGCCGGGGCCATAAACTGGTGGGGGAGCGAACAGCAAAAACCTATCAGATGGGCGATCTGATCCGGGTGCAGCTTGACCATGTTGACATGATCACAAAACGCATTACCTTTTCCATTGTTGACTGAGATGGATCGAGCAAAAATATCCGGCGGAGCCTCACAGGCCTGCTGAGCTGATCTCGCCATGTAATTACGAAGTACCGCTGAACAAACGCCATGATTTTTCGATGTACTCCGGCAAGTTATGAAAGTTCGGCTGCAGGATATGGGGCCGGGTTGCAGGACCTTAAAGGGAAACAAAAAATAGTTGGCCGAGAGCGCCTGGTTGAGTTCTTTTCTTGACGAACACGGGGATTTTAAATAGTGTCTGTCAAGATATTTGTATGATTATATTTTATTTTTAGAGGTGTATTAGATGGAAGAAGCAAGCTGGTTTTCAACAATTCTGAGCAACCCGTTTTTTCGTGGTCTGCTCATCGGACTGCTTGTTGCCCTTATTCTCTGGCTCAGGTCAGTGTTCAAGATCCGGCAACTTACTGCAGATATTAATAAACTGCGTGAACATCTGCAGACAAAGTTTGAGCTCGAATCTACTGAAAATGAACGTCGTAAATCGGAGATAAACAAACTCAGACAGGAGCGGGACAACCTGCGTAACACGCTCCAGGTGTTAAATCAGAAACCGGGCAAGGTGGAAATTCGCCAGGCCCAGATCTACCAGAAAGCTGTGGAGATCATGTTTGAAAAATCGCCCGGCTTTGCACCGGCCTGGCAAATTACCATGAAGGAAGCGGAAGAAGAAATGCGCAGTGCTGAAAAAGGTCTTCTGCCCTTTTTTAAACGCATGACCGGCGTTTCCTCTTCAGGCAGCAATGAGCAGGGAAAGTCTCATAGCAACACTCTGGAACTCGAAGACCCAGCCAAAGGGTAATTTTTATTCACCACCTACAAACCGGTAACGGCGGTTGTCCTGCAGCAGGATAATCGTCGTTGCCGGTTTTTCTTTTCTCCAGTCTTACTATCATGTCTCCGGAACAACAACCGATCAGTACATTAACCGGCAGTGCTATTATTTTAGTGCGCCCGAAATATCCGGAAAACATTGGTGCGTCGGCCCGAATTGCCTGCAACTTCGGTATTGAAAACCTGATCGTGGTTGCCCGGGAACGCCCTGATCAGGAACGGATGCTTAAAATGGCCACTCACAAGGCCGCCCATCTCATAAATAACCTGCATTTTTTTACCAACAGCAGGGAGGCCGCAGAGCCGTATCATTTTATCGTGGGAACAACGGCCCGGCAGGGAAGGCACCGGGTTCTGGAACAGACCCCGCACGAGGTCATGAAGGATCTTGCACCGCTGGCTGCAGACAGCCGGGTAGCGATGATGTTCGGACCGGAAAACAGCGGCCTGACCAATGAAGACCTGGACCTCTGTCAATTTACCTCCACTATCCCCACGGCGGATTTCTCATCACTCAACCTGGCTCAGGCAGTGGCCATCCACTGTTACGAACTGTCCATGGCCCTGCATAACGTTACAACGAGTGTCAAGGAATCGGATTTTGCCAATTCCTATGATCTGGAGGGGATGTATGACCATATTGAGCAGGTACTGACCAGGACAACCTTTATCCGCCACACCAACAAGACCTACTGGATGCGCAATATCCGTCAGTTTCTGAGCCGTATCAGGATCAAGAAAAAAGAGGCAAGCCTGATCCGCGGTGCATGCAGAAAATTTCTCTGGTTTGATGAAAATGACGATTCAGGGCAATGAATTGAGGGCGGAAAAAGAAATGATTTTTTACAGGCCCTGAGCCACTGAAAGCACAGGGCCTGCTGTGTAAAAAACAATTATTTTGTCTACTCTTCAAGGCTGCCCGCTCCGAGCAAGGGGCAGTCAGCGCATTTCGGTTTGGACTTTTTGCAGAAACGATTACCGGTTCGTACCAGCAGGGCGTGGAATTCATTGAAAAAGCGGGTGTTTTCCTCCAGATTGTCCATGAGAAGTTCCTGGATTTCAAAATAGCCGTATTCTTCGGGGATAATTCCGTGCCGTGACAGGATGCGGTGGGTATAGGTATCCACCACAAAAATCGGTTTTTCTGCAGCATACAGGGCCATGGAATCCGCAGTTTCCGGCCCGATCCCTTTGACCCCCAGCAGCTGCTCCCGTAATTCCGCAGTCGGCAGGGCTAAAAAGGAGTCCAGGTCATTATCCCAGTTCTGCTTGATCATGGTAAAAAAATTCTGCAGCCGTCCTGCCTTGATGTTGTAATACCCGGCCGGTCGGATATATTCGGCCAGTTCCTCAGCCGGTAATGCCGACATGGCCGCCAGCGAGAGCAGACCTGCCTCTTTCAGATGAGTTATCGCCTTTTCCACATTCTGCCAGCTGGTATTCTGGGTTAGAATCGCCCCCACCATGATCTCAAACGGGCTGTCACCCGGCCACCAGTCCTGGCAACCAAAATGATCAAACATACGGTTGTAGATTTCCTGTAACTGATCAGCGGTATGCATAATTGTGTTTTCCCCGGGAAAATTTGTCCTGTTTTCTGTTAGAGTTGCTCTTTTAACATTACATCGGGAGAGGAAAAATAAAAACCTGACAGCAGGTTAATACCTTTTTTTACAAGAGCCGATAATTTTCCCTGGTAAATATTTCCCCTGGCTTCTGTAAATCCATTGCAGCACAACGTGGGACAGTATTTGTTGAGAGTTAATATCAGTTAATTGATATTCGGCCATTGACTTATTGATGGATCTGCCTTACTTTATATTGACTATGGAGTTTTCAACTTGATTTGACATTTTAGTATCAAGTTTCGTTTTTAAAATAAATCAGGAGGTTACCATGCTGGAAGTAACAAGTTCAGCTGTCGAGAACTTGAAAACATATCTCGCACAGAACAACATTGATTCCGCTGTCCGCATCGCATTGATGCAGGGCGGCTGAGCTGGCCCTTCACTGGGATTGGCTCTGGACGAGCCAAAAGACAACGATAAAACCTTTCAGGAAGAGAGTGTAACCTTCCTGGTCGAAGAAGGCTTACTTTCCTCCTGCGGAACCATCAAGGTTGACTTCCTCGAAGCCGGCTATCGTTCCGGATTTTCCATCACCTCCAGCAATCCTGTTGGTGGCGGCGGTGGCAGCTGTAGTTCAGGATCCTGCAGTTCAGGAACTTGTGGTAGCTGATACCCCACAGTGATAGAACACCAAGCCCCTGCCGGGATTCGGCAGGGGCTTTTTTTATTGCATCCTGGAACAGGCACCCGGCTGCAATTGCTTTGTCTTTCACCATCTCCGATTTTCCGGAAAACTTCTTATTATTGCCCCTGCTCTTCTTGACAGCTTCTTAATCATTCTTATTTTCTCTTTGAATAAATAAAATTAAACCCTTGTTTTTGAGTCATTCAAGACAGGAGAGGAGGAGATATGCAACTCGATAAATTTACAGTAAAATCTCAGGAGGCAATCCAGACTGCCCACAACACTGCCCAGCAGTTCGGCAACCAGGAGATGCAGCCGGAACATCTGCTCAAGGCCATCCTTGAGCAGCCCGAGGGTGTTGTTGTCCCGGTGCTGCAGAAGATGGGTATTGAACCCAGTACAGTACTGGCGGAAACCAACCAGCTTATTGACAAACTGCCCAAGGTCTCAGGTGCCGGAGCGGGACAGAGCTATATGTCCCAGGACTTTAAGAAACTGTTGGACCAGGCCTTTAAGTCCGCCACATCAATGCAGGATGAATATGTGAGCCAGGAACATCTGTTCATGGCCATTTTAGGGACCGGTAATCTGGCTGCAGCCCAGATGCTGAACCGGATCGGTATCACCAGCGACGGATTCCTGCAGGCCTTGACCACCATCCGCGGCAACCAGCGGGTGACGGACCAGTATCCGGAAGATAAATACCAGGCCCTGGAAAAATACGCCCGCAACCTGACAGATGTGGCCAGACAGGGCAAGCTGGATCCGGTCATCGGCCGGGACGAGGAGATCCGGAGGATTATCCAGGTCCTGAGCCGCCGTACCAAGAACAACCCGGTCCTGATCGGCGAGCCCGGCGTGGGCAAGACCGCCATTGTTGAAGGGCTGGCCCAGCGCATCGTCAACGGCGACATCCCGGCAACCCTTGAGGGCAAGCAGGTTATTTCCCTTGACCTGGGCCTGCTCATTGCCGGGGCCAAGTACCGGGGCGAATTTGAAGACCGGCTCAAGGCCGTGCTCAAGGAGGTGGAGAAAAAAGCGGGTGAGATCATCCTCTTTATCGACGAAATCCATACCCTGGTGGGCGCAGGTGCCTCCGAGGGGTCCATGGACGCCTCCAATATGCTTAAACCGGCCCTTGCCCGGGGTGAACTGCACTGTGTCGGGGCCACCACCCTTGACGAGTACCGCAAGTACATTGAAAAAGATGCAGCCCTGGAACGCCGCTTCCAGCCGGTGCTGGTGCAGGAGCCCACGGAAGAGGACACCATAGCCATCCTGCGCGGTATCAAGGAAAAATACGAGGTTCATCATGGAGTGCGCATCCAGGACTCTGCTACGGTCGCTGCAGTTATTTTGTCAAATCGTTACATTACGGATCGGTTTCTGCCGGATAAAGCCATTGATTTGATTGATGAGGCGGCGTCCAAGCTCCGCATTGAGATTGATTCCATGCCCACTGAAATCGACGAGCTTGATCGCAAACGCATTAAGATGGAGATTGAGCAGGAGGCCCTGAAAAAGGAAAAGGACAAGGCCTCCAGGGAACGGCTGGACAAACTGAAAAAAGAACTGGCCGAGCTTAATGATCAGCTCAACGGCATGAAGGGCCAGTGGCAGCTGGAAAAAGATGTGATCCAGTCCATCCGTGACATCAAGACCCAGATTGACGAGGCCCACATGGAGGAACAGCGGGCTGAACGCAGCGGCGAGCTGAGCAAGGTCGCCGAGATCCGTTACGGCAAGGTTGTGCAGCTGGAGCAGAAGCTGGAAGAGGCCAACAAAAAGTTGGAG
>WFRY01000464.1 GCA_015486315.1 Desulfobulbaceae bacterium | reverse complement strand
GTCATGGATATTGTTTATGCTCCTCTGCAGACGGCCCTGCTTCAACAGGCAGCTGCAGCCGGATGCACCACCATTGACGGTCTGGCCATGCTTCTGTACCAGGGGGCTGTCCAGTTTAAAATCTGGACCGGCAAACAACCGCCGCAGGATGTCATGCGTGCGGCACTGTTGACGGAACTTGCCCGCCGTACCGGATAAACGGATCATTCTCAGGATTGATAATTGTTGAAAAACTATTTTTTGCCTGTTTTCTGTCAGTTGACCGAACCCTGAGAGCATGGATCCGCGAGTACTGCATCCGGTGGTGACGGCTTAAAATGTTTTTACCATTCCATCAACTTAACCCCTGCACTTTTTTTCATGATTGAATTAAAACCAGTGAAAAGGCTGAATGCTGTCGTAGAAGTTCCCGGCTCTAAGAGTCTTACCCAGCGGGCCTTGATTGCGGCGGCTCTGGCAGATGGAGAGTCGATTCTTATCGGCCCTCTTGCCAGTGAGGATACAGCCTTTACCATGGGCGCACTTCGACTGATGGGGATCAGCGTAGATGACTCCGACTCCGGTCGGTGGCGGGTGCAGGGGACTGCGGGTATGATCTCGCGGCCGGTTGAGGATATTTTCCTGGGGAATAACGGAACCGCTACCCGGTTCCTCACCTCGGTTGCTGCTCTGGCACATGGGCAGGTTCGGATTACCGGCGGCGAGCGGATGGCGGAACGGCCCATAGGCCCGTTGATGCAGGCTTTGCAGGGCTGGGGCGTGCAGATAAGGAGTGAGGGCGACAATGATTGTCCTCCCCTGATCATTGCTGCAGACGGCCTTTCCGGCAACAGAACGATCCTGCCTGAAGGGAAATCAAGTCAATATCTCTCCTCCCTGCTTCTGGTGGCACCCTATACTGCTGAACAGGCGGAACTGGAAGTACATGGTGAGGTTTTGTCACGTCCGTATGTAGAGATGACCCTGGCCGTGATGGCTGATTTCGGTATTCGGGTTGAGGCTGCTCCTTCCCTCAGTTTTTTTCGAATCCCGCAGGGCTGCTACCAGGGGACGGAATACCGGATTGAAGGGGATGCGTCAGGGGCCTCTTATTTCTGGGCGGCAGCTGCAGTGACCGGTGGGCGGGTGACGGTGGCCAATGTACCGGTCCCCTCTCTGCAGGGTGATGCACAACTGGTGCCCTTACTCGCCCGCATGGGTTGTCAGGTAAGTTTAAAAAACGGCGGCATCACTGTTCAGGGTCCGGAACAGTTGCAGGGGATAGAAGTGGACATGGGAAATATGCCGGATGTCGCGCCGACCCTGGCCGTGGTGGCAGCCTTTGCCGAAGGGACAACGGTAATCAACAATATTGCACACCTGCGGATAAAGGAATGTGACCGGTTGTCAGCCATGGTTACGGAACTGGGCAGGATGGGGGCGGATGTCGAAGAAGAAGACGACCGGATGATTATACATGGTCAGGCAGGCGGTGGTAATCTTCGTGGCGCAGAGATAAAAACCTATGAGGATCATAGAATCGCCATGTGTTTTGCAGTTGCAGGGCTGAGGATTCCCGGGGTGCGGATAACCGGAGAACAGTGTGTGGTCAAGTCCTTCCCCGACTTCTGGCAGCGTTTTCAGGCCATGCTGTAAGCTGCAGTTATCTTCTCTTGACCTGTTAATAGGGCAGTCCTTTACTTTTGTCCGGATGTTTCGGCTGGGTTTTCCGGCTGAACAGTATTTTCGCTAAACCATGCATTGGTTTTCAGGAAATAGGGGAGAAAACGTTCCACGGTTTCTTCAATAACAAGATCCGGTTGATACATGTCCAGCAGGGTACTGAGGTTTTTTCGGTTAAAAAACTCCAGTGTGGTTGTGTCATAGTATTGCCAGACATAAAAGGCTTCCTGAAAACTCTCGGAGCTGAACGGGTTGATCATATTAAAAAAAGAATCGTGTAGTATTAAAACACGCAGCCGTCCCTTTGGGTTTTCTGTATAAAAGGGTTTCAACTGAGGCGGACGTAGAAAAACGGCAAATTTTTCCGCCAATGGCTTCTTTTCGGCGTTGAATCCTGCGGTGTTTAACACAGGTCTTTGTTCAATGGTTGACTTCTCCCGGCCGAGCATTATGGCCAAATCCCCACCCGTTCCCTCCTGCCAGTCCGGCATAAAGGAAAAATTTTCCCGGCTATGGAAATCCGGAAACAGTGAGTGGACACGCTCCATCAGTGTCTCGTACGCCTGCAGAGCCCCCAGAGAGTTCCAATGAGTATCGGTTTTATCATAG
>WFRY01000463.1 GCA_015486315.1 Desulfobulbaceae bacterium | reverse complement strand
TTATATATCTATAATTATAGTTGATTATATAACTTTAATAGCCTATATAAATATTACTAAAGTGCTATACAATTTATCTTAACCGGAAGGCACCATGAAGCTATCTATACTCAATCAGAAAGGCGGCGTCGGAAAATCCACAATTTCCACAAATATTGCCTACGGCCTTGCTCGGTCAGGAAAAAAAACCCTGCTCGTTGACCTGGATCCCCAGGCCCATAGTTCAGTCATCTTCTGTCCGGACATTTCTGCAGAGAATACGGTCAAGGAATTGCTCCTGAACAAATCGTTTAAAGTTAAGGATGTTATTTGTCAAGCTGTGGCTGGAGAGGATGAGGAGCAGATCAAAAATCTTTTCATCATCCCTTCTAATATTCACCTGGCCATTGCCGTTGAGCAGATCACAACCAAAATTCACCGAGAGAAACTTCTTCATAATCATCTCAAAAAAATTGAAAAAGATTTCGACTTCATCATCATCGACTGTCCACCCACAGTTAACGTACTCACAGTCAACGCGATATACACATCAGACCTGATTCTTATCCCGACTACTTACGGTCGATATTCCCTGGATGGCATTGCCGACCTTTTTCAGTCAATTGAGGACGTAAAGGAAACCAGTGACTTTGACTACATGATTCTAAGAAACTGCCGTGATTCCAGAAACAAACTATCTAATGTTTTTGTTGAGGAACAGCTGGCACCATTTGAAAAGAACCTGCTCAAAACAGTAATTAGAAAAAATGAAGCCATCAACCAGGCCCAGATGAACAACGAGCCGGTGATGATTTTTGAGCCAAGATCTTATGGCGCAGAAGATTTCAAAAAACTTACCGGGGAAATTATCAGATATGGCCGCTAAAAAAATTACCGCAACCATGAACAAAGGAAGCCACCGCCACATCAGCGAAACAGCAGCCATCCGGGCTCTGATAGTGCTGGGGTCGACTGCAAAAGGAGAGAGGCTTTTGAATGCACTACGCAAGACGATATAGGAGTATATCAATAATGCTATACATCTTTATAACGAAATAGACATATTTTTGGATATATTAACAGCTAAACAGATTGTTATTTAACACCGGGTATCCGCTTACATCAATCCTATCCTACTGATAGTCGGAGAAATTATTCTCAATTCAGATGCCATACTTCCCTCTCAGTATTGCAAAAACTTCTTCCTTGTCACGCCTTCCCAGGCCGAGCGCTTTGAAATCGATGTTGTCATTCACGATACCATTCAGAAATCTGTCCAGGTCCTCCCTGATTGATTCCGGTACGTCGCTTATCGGACGGGGGGTGATCGCCGCCATGAGCCGAAAGACATCGTTCTTATGTTTTTTTATGTCCCTGCTGTCGATGGCACTTCCCGCTTCCTTTCTTGCCGTAAGATCCAACCAGGCTCTTGCCTTCAGGGGGATGATATGTTCCGGACCGACAATCGGCACACCGTTCAGCAACTGTTTACCTCTCAAAATCCAGTCATAATGATCCGGGTCAAGGAGAATGGCGGAAAGACTCACTGCCTCATCTTCCACCTGGACCGGAGCAAGAAGGCTCACTTTTTCGGGATCTAATACATCCGGTACTCTGGAAAACAGCTCCAGCATAACCGGGTAGCGATCATCCTGAGGTTTTACAAAACGGTAGAACTGTTTTTCGCCCGTCGCCTTTTCCTGAATTTCGTATCCAGCAGCCTCGACAAAGTCCCAGAACGCCTCCACAAATGTTCTGCTTAAGGCCTCTGCGCATAATACAATGTCGAGATCTCTGGTAGCACGAAAATCCAATCCTGCTTCCTCCATAACCAGGTCACAGGCAGAGCCGCCAATCAACACATACTGATCGGTGAACTCGCTGAAGTGCACCATGAATCTGTCAAGCCCCCTTACCATTGGATTCCTTGCAGCAGTTCCTCAAGGGCCTTCTCGATCCGTTCGTCACTGCTCCCCTTCAGACTAAGATACAGAGAAAGCGGATCAACGGCTCCATCCTTGCCGTAAGCCGAAAAAACAGAGGGTTGGTATCCCCAGATTTCTACCACCAGCGCCTCTGCATCGGGCCGGTCAAGGATCAGGTTCTGTCGATTGTGCTGCAGCACCTTCCACTCACTTTGCCCCAGTGCATAAACCTCCTGGCTCGGTTCTGCCAGCATTGAGTAGGCTGCCAGGGCCGTCAGTCCCGCCCGTAATCCCAAATTCTCTTCCAAATCGAGCCTGAGAAGATAACAGCGCCGTTTAACCGGGCTGTGCAAGTAAGGCTGGAGCTGCTGCCAGAATTCATACCCGGGCAGGTCGTAGTATTGTAGATTACCAGGCGCTTCCACAGGATTAATCTCAGCAAGTGCTGCATCTATCTCCTTGAATGCCCTAGATAGAGTCATCTTAGAATAGCCCAGGATTCCGGCCATTTCTGTAGGTGTCTTTCTCGACTCCAGCACACTAACGGGAGAATTGTATATCCAGTAGAGAGCCAGTGCCTGGGTGGCCGGGCTGAACCTGTGAATGTTTTTTTGTTTTGGCCGGCGGAAGTATTCCCGTAGATCGAGAGCAAGCATTGGCATGAACAGCTGGTTTCCCGGGATGATGAAGGGGATTCCGGCCTCGATCAGCCGCTTACGCTCAAAAGAACTGATCTGCTCCCGAACATAGACAATTTTTCCGCCCCATGTCTTTCCGACCTGCTCCATATGCTTATGAACAGTGCCTGGGGAGTGTCCTTCATCGCCGACCTCGATCATTAACAGCACTTCCAGCCCATTTATCCGGGCCAGGTGGTAGTCGTAGTTGTCCTGGAGAAAATAGGGAAGGAATGCGTCCTGCTCCCACTTTCGTACAGAAACAGTGATCCCCAGGGTATCGTGCACATATTTGACAAGTTTATCAATCAGCATGGTCTCTACCCCTCTTATAACATTGCTACTGCACGGTAACACAGCAAAGGTTACCGTGCAATAGTAATGTTACAACATCGGTGGCACGGGGGGGGCAACTGTTCGGGTTCGGCGAGTCGGGCCACGACAACCCCCTGAAATTTAGATATTAACATTCACATCGCCTCACTGCCAAGCCAGTTGGTTCTTAAGCTCATTGCCTGGAAAGATCGAGGGACCGCGTGTACAACGATGACATAGCACGCCTAAAAAAAATTACCGTAACCATGAACAAAGGAAGCCACCGCCACATCAGCGAAACAACAGCAATCCTGGCCTTGATAGTGCTGGGGTCGACTGCAAAAGGAGAGAGGCTTTTGAATGCCTACGTAAAACGATACAAAGATATATCATTAATGCTATACATATCTATATTCCTATAGATAAATCTTTGGATATAACAACAGGTCAACAGACGGAACAATTAAGACAGAAAAACAGTACGAAAGAAGAAACTAGGAAATGCTGCCACCACCCCTAAGCTTGAGTAAACCTTTCCATACCACATCGATGATCTAATGGTCCAGGCTCTTGACATCCTGTAATCGATCGATTACATATATTTTATGTATACAGTTAAAACGCTTCCAGAATTTGACAAATGGCTTGATGGTCTAAAAGACCGAACGACTCGCCTCCGGCTGAGTCGCCGCCTTGACAAGGCTCAGTGCGGCAACCTTGGCGATGTCAAACCGGTTGGTGATGGTATATTTGAAATGAGGGAGCACTTTGGACCTGGCTGGAGAATGTACTACACCAATTTTGGAGACACTTTGATCGTAATGGTTGGAGGTGGAGAGAAGAGCTCCCAAACTACCGACATTGCCAAAGCCAAACAACGCAAAACCATGTTGGAGGATTGAATCATGGCCCATAAAACACGTATTGCTGATCTGCCTGATTTTGACATGGCTAAACAACTGACAAGCGAAGAAGACATTGCCGCTTATGTGACTATGGTTATCGAGGATGGAGATGCCGCCGAACTTGCCCATGCGCTGGGCATTGCCGCT
>WFRY01000462.1 GCA_015486315.1 Desulfobulbaceae bacterium | reverse complement strand
ATACCGCCTTTGGCAGTGCCGTCAAGTTTCGTCATGGTGAGTCCGGTCACGCCAACAGCTTCATTAAAAAGTCTGGCCTGGGAGATGGCGTTCTGGCCGGTGGTGGCATCGAGCACCAGCATAACCTCATGGGGGGCGGTTTTGAGTTTTTTGCCCATCACCCGCTTGATCTTTTTCAACTCCTCCATCAGGTTGACACTGGTATGGAGTCGTCCGGCAGTATCCACCAGAACCACATCAACGCCCCGGGCCACTCCCTGGGCCACCCCGTCGAAGACAACTGAAGACGGGTCGGAACCCGGTGCCCCGGCAATCACTTCCACGCCGACCCGGTCACCCCAGATTTTGAGCTGATCAATGGCAGCAGCACGAAAGGTATCGCCTGCAACCAGCAGCACGGATTGCCCGGCATTGACAAACTTGGCAGCTATCTTGCCGATGGATGTGGTCTTGCCGACCCCGTTAACCCCGACGACCATAATGACAAAGGGCCCGGATTCAGGCATGACCAGTTCTGCCGGCTGATCCGATTCCTGGAGATAGGAGAGGATTTTTTCCCGCAGGACCCCTTTCAGGGCCTGAGGATCATCGAGTTCCTTTCGTTTTACCTTGTTTTTAGCCGCGTCCAGCAGCTCGCCGGTGGTCGCCACGCCGAGATCTGCAGTGATCAGGATTTCTTCCAGGTCTTCAAGAAGTTCGTCGTCTATTGTCTTTTTGCCCAACAACAGACTGTCCATTCGGTGAACAAAGGTATTCCTGGTCTTGCCTAACCGCTCCTGCAGCCGTTTGAACATGGAGGGGGTCTGTGGTTTTTCCTGTTCCTTACAGGTTGGAGCAGTGGCCTCTACTTCTACTGCAGGCTCGGGCTCAGGAACAACCTCCGGGGGTTCCACCGGAACATCTTCAACCGGCTCCGGTTCCGGCTCAAGCTCGCCTGCAGCTGCAACGTCTTCAACCTGTGGTGCCGGCGCAACAATCTCCGGAACAGGTTCAGGCGCAGGAACTGCTTCCTGCGTAACTTCCGGCTGCACAACTTCTTCAGTCGGCACCGCAACAGGTTCTTCCGGCCTGTCCTTTTTAGCAAATTTTTTCTTAAACCAGCCAAGCATTATTTTTACTTATCCGCCTCAGGTTCCAGGACAAACTCCAGGGCTTCCTCAATGGTATGCGGATAATGAAAAATTACCCCTTCCCGTATATCCTCAGGAATCTCAAGTACATCCTTTTCATTGAGAACCGGTAGAACCAGTTCACGTATGCCGGCCCGCAATGCAGCCAGAACTTTTTCTCCTATTCCGCCCACCGGCAGGACATCACCCCGCAGGGTAATCTCGCCGGTCATGGCAACATCCCGACGGACCGTCCTGTCGCTGATAACCGAGATCAACGAACTCACCATGCCGACACCGGCTGACGGGCCATCCTTGGGAATCGCCCCTTCCGGTACATGGACATGGAGGTCAATATGGGAAAACACATCCTCATCAATCCCCAACTGTTCTGCATGGGAGCGTATATAGGTCAGGGCGGCAGTGGCGGATTCTTTCATCACATCGCCAAGCTTGCCGGTCAGGGTCAATCCGCCCTTTCCCTTCATCTTTGATGTTTCAATAAATAAAATCTGACCGCCCACCGGTGTCCAGGCAAGACCGGTGGCAAGCCCCGGGCCCCAGGTACGGGCCTTCATCTCCGGAAAAAAGCGCAGGGCACCGAGGAAATCATAAAGATTTTCTGTGGTGACCACGGTTTTTTCCGTTCGACCGCGGGCAATCTTCGCCGCAGTGCCCCGACAGATTGCCGCCAGTTCACGTTCCAGGTTACGCACCCCGGCCTCCCGGGTGTAGGAACGTATGATCGTACGCAGCGCCTCATCGTCAATTTCAAGATCATCAGCAGTCAGGGCATGCGCCTCGAGCTGCTTGGCCAGCAGATGCCTGCGGGCAATGGCTGCTTTTTCATCTTCTGTATAACTGGGCAGCTGCACCACCTCCATCCGGTCACGCAGTGGTCCGGGAATGGTATCAAGCATATTGGCAGTGGCAATAAACATGACTTTGGACAAATCAAACTCTATATCCAGGTAGTGGTCGGTAAAGGTTGAATTCTGCTCCGGATCAAGCACTTCCAGCAGAGCGGATGCCGGATCACCGCGAAAATCATTACCTAATTTATCTATCTCATCAAGCAGGAAGACCGGATTATTAGCCCCTGCCTTTTTCAGACTCTGGATAACACGGCCGGGCAGCGCTCCGATATAGGTCCGCCGGTGGCCGCGGATCTCGGCCTCATCACGCATACCGCCCAGGGCAATGCGGACGAATTTACGTTCCATGGTCCGGGCAATGGATTGACCAAGCGAGGTCTTACCAACCCCCGGCGGGCCGACAAAACAGAGAATAGGACCATGAATATCAGGCTTTAATTTTCGTACAGCCAGAAACTCGAGGATCCGCTTCTTAATTTTGTCCAGGCCGTAATGATCCACGTCCAGGTCCTGCTCTGCCTTATCCAGGTCCAGCGTATCGGTAGTTGAATCGGTCCAGGGCAGGTCAAGAATCCAGTCTATATAGTTACGCGAACCTGAGTATTCCGGCGAGGACGGGGAGATACGTTCCAAGCGGACAAGTTCTTTGTCAACCGCCTCTGCCGCCTCTTTGCTGAGGCCCTTTTCAGCGGCCCGCTCCCGCAGTTCACGAATCTCAACCTTTTCATTATCCTCTTCGCCCAGTTCCTTGCGGATGGCCTGCAGCTGCTGGCGGAGAAAAAATTCCCGCTGCTTGCCGTCAATATCTTTTTTGATATCCGCCTGCATTTTGTTGCTCATCTCAACGGTTTCAAGCCGTTTGGTAAGCTCCTGGGCAACCCGGTGCAGCATCACATCAACTTCCACAATCTCAAGAATTTCCTGCTCGTCGACAATTTTGAGATTCAGCTGGGACGTCACCAGATAGCCTATATGGTACGGATCCGTAAGGGCATTGACCGTGGCCAGCATTTCCTGGGGCAGCTCGGTAAGTTCAACCAGTTTTTTAAACTGGCTCCGGATGCCCAGCAGCATTGCCTCGAGTTTTTTATCCTCAGGGGCATAATCCATGGGGATCTCTTCGACCCGTGCCTCAAGGTATGGCTGCTCACTGGTAAACTCGACAACACGGAGTTTGCGGGTTCCACTGACCAGTACCTGATAAAATCCTTCATCAGGCTTGGTCAGCTTGTGGATATAGCCCACAACTCCAATCCGAAAGAGATCCTCGCCGGTAACCGTATCATCTGCGGCTGTCTGCTCTTTACGACTGGGAACCAGCCCGATCATCCGGTCACCGAGCAGGGCATCATCAATGAGCTGCCTGGAGGAATCACTGGCAACCTGTAGAGGAAAGCCCATGCCGGGGAAAAAGACAAAGCCGTGCAGGGGTAAAATCGGCAGGGTTTCCGGCATCTGCAGACTTGTAGGGTCTATGGACGATTTTTTTTCTGGCGGTTGTTGTTCCATATTATTCTCCAGGAATAATCCTGATCCTGACGTTACAGGTTTTCTTTCTCTTTGGCAGTGTAACCACTAAAATACCTTCTGAATAAACCGAGGAAACGCGATTGACGTCAACGCTTGCAGGAAGCTGAACAGTGCGGTCAAAGCCACCGAGTTCAATTTCCAGCTGATGCACACAGGCAATGGACGGTTGGGGAGGCAGCTTGCGAACGCCTTTAATCCGAATCTGTCGCTCATCGGCAGTCACCGAGAGAGAGTCATTATCCACACCTGCCAGATCCATATACAGGTACAGTTCTTCTTCAGCTTCATAGACATCAACCGGGGGCTGCCAGTTTCCTGTTGTATACGGCATCATATGGGCAAGCGACATATTTCGCAGTCTGCGTCCGGCCTGCTCCATCTCTTCAAGCTCTGCAATCAATTTTTTGCTGAAGGAATCCATTACGCCCTCTCAATGTTCACGAAAAATTCCAGGATCACGCTCTGTACAGCACACGGAATGCAGCAGTCCCGGCAATCAACATAAATCACTGATAATCACTATAACGTTTCTGACAATTATAAATCAACAAAAACACCGCAGGTTCAACTTAAAGCGGTTCGCACACCCTGTTGACAACCCCATATTTGACCAGTACATCCCCGGCCCATACTTTTTCATTGCTTTTCAGATAACCGGCATTAGAGTATAGAGCCGCTGATTAAAAAACCTATCAGGTAATATCTACCGTCCCCTCCGGAACGAGGGCGAGCGGTTGATCGTTGTGCTAATAAATCAAGCATTTTTTTACTATAATGGAGGACGTTATGAGTTCATGTGGAGGTTCCTGTGGAACCGAAGATCAGGGCAGCTGCAACTCTGCAGATGCGAAGCTTGCCCAGCAGGATATGGCCATCAATAAATCCCTTGGCAAAATAAAAAATAAAATTCTGGTCATGAGCGGTAAAGGCGGCGTGGGCAAATCCACGGTGGCCGTTAACCTCGCCCTGGGCCTGGCAAACCGCGGCTACAAGGTCGGCCTGATGGATGTCGACCTGCACGGTCCGGATATCTGCCGGATGCTGAACCTGACCGGCAGCCTGGAGGCACCGGCAAACCCCAACGACCTGGTACCGCCGCTGCTCTACGATGACAACATAAAAGTTGTCTCGCTGGAGTACATGATGCAGGATCGGGACGAAGCCATCATCTGGCGCGGTCCGCTTAAGATTCAGGCAATCCGTCAATTTGTATCGGACATGGACTGGGGTGAACTGGACTACCTGATTGTTGATGCCCCTCCCGGTACCGGTGACGAACCACTGTCCATCGCCCAGACCATTCCCAACGTACAGGCTGTAGTCGTCACCACCCCGCAGGCCGTTGCCCTTGCAGATGTTCGCAAGTCAATTAACTTCTGCAAAACCGTGGAGATGCCCATTGTCGGTGTTGTGGAAAACATGTCCGGCTTTATCTGCCCCCATTGCGAGGAGACCGTTGATATTTTCAGCTCCGGCGGCGGAGAAAAAACAGCCCGCGATTTTGACATCCCCTTCCTCGGCAAGGTTCCCATGGACCCAAGGGTTGTCGTTGCCGGTGACACCGGTACCCCATATCTCTCTTCCGATGAAGAGACCCCTGCCACCAAGGCATTTGGTGCTGTAATAGATGCCGTTGAACAACGACTGCCGGCTAAAGGCGTGAGCCTGAATACCGTCAGCGGTCTGGGCACTGCCGACAGCGGCTGCGCCTGCGGCGGCAGCTGTGATCCTAATAAATGCGACTGCTGATGTCATTTCGTAAAAACTGAATATTGCTTCTTTTCCGTCATTCCCGTCTTCACGGGGATGACGGACTGCAGCAGGAACCCGGCCACCCGGGTGATAAACTTTGCTACTGATCTACATTTTTGTAACTTCTCAATAAGTGGTGACAAGTGCGGTGTCTTACTTTATGGATCGAAGTCTACGCTATCTCCGGCTGACAACATGCCGGGATGACGGAGTTGCTTGCAATTACGATCGTCATCCCCGAATGTAGTTATCGGGGATCCATGTATTTTACCACCACTTATTGAGAAGTTACACATTTTTCTTACAACTTCCCCGGAGCTTTATGAAAGTTCAACAACTCACCGTTGGCATGATGGGCGTCTGCTGCTATATCGTCTCCTGTGAACAGACTAAAAAGGCTGCTGTAATCGACCCGGGCGGCGACGAGGATAGAATCCTTGATGCCTGCAACCTGGATAATCTTGAGGTCGTCTATATTATCGCCACCCATGGTCACCCTGACCATGTCTGCGGTAACGGGCCTGTTCAGCAGGAGACCGGCGCAAAAATCATCATGCACCGTGCAGATGCCGAGTTTTTTGCAAAACCGGAGATAAAGGAATACTTTTCCATGCTTGGCCTGGCGGAATCACCGGCACCGGATATTCTGGTTGAGGATGGTGATACCATTACTCTGGGAGAAGAAACCCTGAGCGTCATTCATACTCCCGGCCATACGCCGGGCGGTATCTGTCTCTACAATGCCCCTGACTGCTTTACCGGCGACACCCTGTTTGTCGGCGGTGTCGGCCGCACGGATTTTCCGGGTGGTTCCATGGGCGAGCTCTCTCATTCCATTAAGAGCAAACTGCTTACCCTGCCGCCGAATACAGTTGTCTGGCCCGGCCACGGCTACGGCGGATCCAAATCCACCATCGGCGAAGAGGCTCGCAGCAATCCCTATTTTTAAGCCTTCTACCTTTTACCTGATACCTTCCACACATGCGCGAAATAATCCTTGGAACCGCCGGCCATGTCGACCATGGCAAAACCAGCCTGATCCGGGCCCTGACCGGCATTGAAACCGACCGTTTAAAAGAGGAAAAACAGCGGGGCATTACCATTGAACTCGGCTTTGCCTACCTGGACCTGCCATGCGGTCACCGGTTAGGCATTGTTGATGTTCCCGGTCATGAAAAATTCATCCGCAACATGGTGGCCGGTGCCGCGGGGATGGACATGGTGGCCTTTATTATTGCCGCAGATGAGGGCATCATGCCCCAGACCAGAGAGCATTTTGACATCTGCCGGCTGCTCGGTGTGCAGGACGGCCTGATCATCCTGACCAAAAAAGACATGGTCGAAGAGGACTGGCTTGAAATGGTCCAGGACGATGTCAGGGAGTTTTTCACAGGCAGTTTTCTCGAAGAAGCGCCCATGCTGACAGTCTCATCCACCACGGGTGAAGGGATTGATGAGGTAAAAAGTATCCTGGACGAAAAGGTCAGGGCAATTAATTTCCAGGAGGAATTCGGCCCCTTTCGCCTTGCTGTTGACCGGGTCTTTTCCATGAAAGGTTTTGGCACGGTCATCACCGGCACCTCGCTCTCCGGCCGAATAGCCGTGGGCGAAGATCTGATGTTTTATCCCGGTAAACTGCTGGCCAAAATTCGCGGCATCCAGGTTCATGGCCGGGATCGTGACGTGGTGGAGGCCGGACACCGGACAGCCATCAACCTGCAGGGTATTGAAAAAGAGGAGATCAACCGGGGTGATCTGGCCGCAACTCCGGACTCCATGGTCCCCTCAACCCTGCTTGACGCCGACCTGCACTACCTGAGCACTAATACCAAAGAGCTGAAAAACCGGGTTCAGGTCCGGGTTCATGTGGGCACAAAAGAGATTGTCGGCCGGGTGGTCCTGATGGAAGATGATGTCATCTCACCCGGACAGGATGCCGACATCCAGCTCATCCTGCAGGAACCTGCTGCGGTCTGGCCCGGAGACAGGTTTGTTATCCGCAGTTACTCCCCCATCGCCACCATCGGGGGTGGTGTTATTTTAAACAACGCGCCTCCTAAACGAAAACGCATGGTGGAGCGGGACAGGGCACATAACCAGGAAATTTTCTCTATCTACAAGTCCGAGGTGGTGGAAGAAAAAATGCTGCTCTTTCTTCGGGAAAGCGGCCTGCAGGGAATAACTGCGGAACAACTCTCCACCCGGCTGGGAGTATTTGGTAAAAAACTGAAAAAACAGCTGCAGCAACCCGTTTCCACCGGTAAAATTCTGGTGGTGGAATCAGAAAGCCAGCGCCTTGTTGCAGCCCCGGTTGTAGAAAAACTCGGCCGGACCATTCTAACCCTGCTGACCGCGTACCATAATGATAACCCGCTCAAAAGCGGCCTTGCCCGGGAGGAATTACGCTCACAGCTTAAGCCCCGGGTGGACCAGAAACTGTTTCAGTACACACTCAACGCCCTGACCAAAAAAGAACTCCTGGTCCAGGAAGGTGCCGATGTCCGGCTGCCCGACCATGAAGTGACCCTGCAGATGGACGAAAAGGAAATGCAGGAAAATATAGGCAGCCTGTACAAAAAGGCAGGCCTCAGGCCGCCTAATCTCAAGGACGTACTCACCACATTCGGCGAATTTTCCGAAAAACAGATCCGCCAGGTCATTAATCTGCTGTTGCAGAAGGGTACGCTGGTACGAATAAACGAATCGCTTATCTTTCATGCAGCCGAGCTTGAGCAACTTGCCGGGCAGGTAACGGAATTCATTAACCGGGAAGGAGAAATCGATGCTCCCCGATTCAAGGACATGACCGGTCTGACCCGTAAATTTTCCATTCCCCTGCTGGAATACTTTGATAAGATTAAACTGACCATCCGGGTCGGGGATAAACGTATTCTGCGCAAGAGCTGATCTCTCCAATGCGGGAATCATGAATCTACAGTTATCACAGGATACAATCTCCTGCGATTTCACATACGGGAACGCCTGTGTCTTATGATAAAATTTCAGCTGCAAGGCAGCTCTCACCTTGACCACCAAACCGGTTTCTCCGCCTAAAATAAAGAACATCCAGGCGCTTCGCGGAGTGGCTGTATTGCTGATCGTTTTTTTTCATCTCGCGGTGATTGAACAAAAATACGGCGGCAGCCATACCCTTCTGCCGGACTTTTGCCAGTTCGGTATGTTTGGCGTTGACCTGTTTTTTGTGATCAGCGGGTTTGTCATGGTTACGGTTACCCGGGGAAAATTTCAACGCCCCGGCCAGGCATTTACGTTTCTTTATCACCGTGTCAGCAGAATATATCCCCTGTACTGGTTTTATTCCCTGCTGGTGCTGGCAATCTTTTTGTACCAGCCCTCCCTTGTCAATAACAGCCAGGCCAACCAGGTTGATATTGCGGCCTCTTTCTTGCTCCTTCCCCAGCAGCATCTTCCCCTGCTCATGGTGGGATGGACCCTTGTCCATGAGATATATTTTTACCTGGTTTTTTTTCTCTTCCTGTTTCTGCCTGAAAAATTCTTACCGGCAGGCCTTGTCTTATGGACGACAGCTATTGTGTTGCTCCATCCTTTGGCAATTCCGGGCAATGATCCGCTACTTCAGCTTGTCCTGCATCCTCTGACCCTGGAATTTATCGGCGGCTGTCTGCTGGCATCAGGTACCGTCCGCAGAAAAAAAATACCAGCGGTCTGCTGTTCCCTCTCTGCAGCCCTTCTCATCTTTATAACTGCCGTAATCGCTTTCATGCTTAAGTGGCAGGGAGCAGAACTGATCAATCCTTCGGGCTGGCAACGTATTTTTTTCCTGGGAATACCTGCCATCCTCATCGTCTTTTTTCTCATCCAGGCTGAACAACGACACTTTGTTTTACCCGGGTCGTTATGCCGAATCGGTGATATATCATATTCAATCTACCTCTCCCATGTCCTCACCCTCAACCTCCTGGGACGGATCTGGGCAGGTTTTGCCGTCGACACAACAATCGACAACCTGATCGTCTTACCGATCATGCTCCTGTCCGTTATTGCTGTCGGCTATATAAGCTATGTCCGGATAGAACGGCCAATGATTGCCCTCAGCAGAAAAATTGCTTAACAAGGATTAAGTTCGATCCACTTGCTGTCGACACAAGTGTTCTCAAAAAACGCGGTCTGTCCACTATTTACTCTATTCTACTTGTATTCGATTTACTCATATAGTAATATTTTTTTAAAATTATATTTAGGGGTTGCGGTTACTGACGGGATGGTCGATAACTTTTTTGTTAAAAATGCTCGAATAAAGTGGTGCTACAGATTGCAATAGCTCTTCTTCTCTTCCTGCCTCCCCTGTGAATGTTTCTGGTTTCCTGTTACTTGTCCCAGGAAAACAAATGATTACTAACTACATCTTTTTTTAAAACAATTATAGTAACTATTCAGGTGGGTGCAGAAAACTTGCAAAACCACCGTCCTGT
>WFRY01000461.1 GCA_015486315.1 Desulfobulbaceae bacterium | reverse complement strand
GAGTAGACAAGACCGGCCAGCAGGATGACAAGGACTGTGCCGTGGACAATATAATTCTGCCGGCGATCCATGCAGGAAAGGAGAGTGGTAATGGGCTTGAGCATGGAAGGTATGGAATCAGTTTATATGAAAGTGGTCTTCAAGGCAGTGATTTTTGAATCTCTTTCCGCTTCGTTACGGCTGCAGTCTTAAACCACGGAGTCTTCACTGCGTTTCGCTTACCTGCTCCAGCCAAGGTGGTTACAATGGGTTGGATGGTAATTGGAACCGCGTAAGCGAAGTTATCGGGTTTCGCCTTGTTGCCTGCAGGTCCGGGTGTCTGCATAAATTGCCCTGCCGGGCAGGCCATGAAATCAAGGCCTGAATGGCTCAATCCTGCCTGCCCTATTGACAGCTGTCAGTTTCCGAGTAAGAGTAGATAGGTGGCCGTCATCATTGGAGACCTATTAATGTAATTAGAGTTTAAATCAAAACCGGTGGTGGACTTCCAGGTTGGAAAATCCAGCCATTGATTGGTCGTCCAGAGAAACTGCTGCACGGATTGTCCGCGATAGGTATTGTAATTGATCACATGACCGGAACTGCTGCCGGCCTCAACCGTCATAAAGTGATGGGCCTCATCCGCCTCAATCGTGTTGCCGGTGACGGTACAGTGAGAGGCGACAGCCGGAGTAGTTGCAGTGGTGGCATTAAAAAAACCGACCTGTCCACTTGGCCAGGATGGTACCCCGTTATTACGAAGCGTATTGCCGGTAACAATGTGATCGGCACCGGACAGGACAATGCCGCCCAGGGAATTATTTTCTATGGTATTACCGGTAATGGTCATCGGCCCGCCGCCGACATCGATCATGATGCCGGCGCTGCGCAGGTTGGCAGAGCCGCAGTTGCGGATAGTATTTGCCTGGAAGGTGTTGGCACCGGCAAAAAAGGTGTAAATTCCAGCCCCGTCATAGGACATGGTATTGGCATTGGTAATGGTGTTGCCGATAATCAGGTTGCCGAAAACATCACCGGGATCGGATTCTTCGTCCCGGGAAAGGCCGATACACGCCCCACGGCAGTTGCTGACTGTATTTTGTTGAATCGTGTTGTTGATGGTCTTATTTCCTGACACCGGTTCAGTATACATCTCAATACCGGTGGCATTGGCGTCTAAGCTGTTATTCTGGATGATACTGTCACTGGCATTCCACATCTGGACACCGGCCAGACCACAGCCAAAGACAGTATTGCCTTCCAGCTTAATATTTGTACTGTTATACAGAACAATGCCGTTTCTGCTGACCCGTTCAACCCTGATATCCCGGACAACCACATGTTGACTCGATACAATCCTGATACCATCACCCTCAAAACTGAACGGAACCGGATTACTGTTGGGATCAAACTCTGTATAGAGAAAAATATTGCCGGTACTGGGGTCAGACTGATCAGCCTCCCAGTACCAGTGACCCGGCTCTGCAAGACCTTCCAGGGCACCCGAGGTCTTCAGCGTCGGTTTGCCGATACTGGGAGACGTTGTCTCCACTCCGTTGACCAGTTTGCGGACATATACATCCTTATCCGGCAGCATCTCATAACGGGTGATGCCGGAGACGGTTTTGTCGGCAGGACTGGCAGAGGTAACCAGTAAGGTCGTATAAACGCCGTCCTTCTGAATAAGGATATTGTTCTTTTCAATGGGCACAGCCAGGGAGCTAAATTGCAGCGTAGTAATCGGAGGTCTGGGTGTGCCGTTGTAATACATTAAAGATGAAGGCAAAATAAACTGTTTTTGTCGAACCCGGGAATAAATATTGGCTTTTCCCGGCACGGGTATCCAGGCATCTCCTAAACTCTGGCTTCCATCTATAACCGGCAATGGATCAGCGGGATCCCCATAGGCCTCGAAAACGATGGGTTCCTGCTCTGTACCGGGTAAGGAGGTAATGGCGAGCATCGTGGAAACAGGACTCACAAAACCAAAGACTTCTCCCCGTTTAAAACAGATATGATCACCGGCTTGAAATGAACTCATAGCTAAATCTACCTGCCACAACCGGTTCCATGGGGTGGCAAGAGAGCCGTCGCCATCAGCTGAAGCCGAGGCATCCACATAATAAGTGCATTGATCCGCCGCCTGGGCCTCAAAACAGAACAGGCCTGCACATAGTGCCGTTATGAGGCAGGCCGCAGGCAAGACAAACAATTGGGGTAGACGATTCATCTTTTTTTGTAAACTCATTATATATACTCCATCATCCGGTCCAGGTAACTCGCAACGTACAGACTTTTTTCCGAGTTTATAGGGTATAACCGGTTCTTATATCCACTTGATCTTAAACAGTCCGAACCAGGCCATTTTCAGCAGCAGCACTCCGTGCCTGAAACGGCTTATCTGGGTTGAACCGTAGGTCCGTTCGCGGTAGCGAATAGGTATTTCCGTAATCTTTAAATTCAGTTTCACTGCGCCGAACAACAGGTCAAAGTCACCAAAGGGATCAAAGTCACCAAAATAAGTTCTCCCCTTTTGTATTTTCAGGTAATCCTCCCGCCAGAGGACCTTGGTTCCGCATAGTGTATCACGGATTCGCTGTTCAAACAAGTAAGTGAAAACGCGGCTGAAAAACTTGTTACCCAGGGTATTTAAAAAACGCATCGCCTCTTTTTCCATCCGGTACACCAGGCGGGAACCGTTGATAAATTCGCCTTTACCTGTGGTAACAGCAGCAAAAAACTTGGGCAGATCTTCCGGCGGCACAGTGAGATCCGCATCAAGGATCATCAGAACATCATTTGCTGCGGCAGCAAACCCTTTGCGTACGGCATCGCCCTTACCCCTGCCGTCCTGCTGAAGCACGCTGATGTTCCGTTCCGGATATGCCGCCTGTACCCGCAGACATTCCTCATAGGTTCCATCACTGGAACCACCTTCGACAAATATAATTTCAGTCTCTCTGCCCATAGCCGGGGTTCGGCAGACGGCATCCTCTATATTTCCCTTTTCATTCCGGCATGGAATCAAAACGGTACAGGTTGTATCTTCCGACTGCTTTCTCAGGGCCATGGGCCTGGAGACAAGCACCTCGGTCAAGGCCAGTTTCCAGAAAAACGGCATATTGGCAAGAAATCTGTTACAGAATGTTGAAAAAAGCGGGATCTTCAGCGGCATCAGTACCCGGTACCCCTTTTTGACCACATCAAAATCGGCAAGAAAGAGCAGGTTGGCAATATCATCCAAGGGCAGCCAGTGCTGGAGCGACTGTTTCATCCGGATCCCGGTCCATTCAGCAAACTGGATCACCGGCGCCCAGAGATAATTATAATAGATGGTAATAACCCTTGTCTCAGGCGTACAGAGCCTCTGCAACCCCTGGAAGGCCGCCTGGACATCATCGACATGGCCCATGGTCTCGGCAATAATTATGTAGTCAAAGGTTTCATTAATCTGCAGATCTTCAAAATCATCAACCACAAATTCCAGATGAGAAAAATTGCGGCGTGCCTCTTCCACCATGCCGGGGCTTATGTCAATACCGACCCCCCTGCCCGGCCGCAATGCCGCCAGCAGGTCGCCGGTACCGCAGCCGATTTCCAGGACTGAAGCGCCCTCCGGTACCAGAAAGCGGAGATATTTTTCCAGCTCCCCGTGATAATACCTCCCCCGGTGCCGCCATTTAGACCGTTCCCCGGCCATGGCATCAAAATGTCGTATTTTCTCTTCTTTATTCACGTAGTTGTCATGCGTATTATTTTTTAGCTGTCACTCCAACTGTAAGCGCTTCATTAACCACACTCTTGACATGATAACACCTCTGAATGTAAGCGTTTCAGGAACACTCTGCTGTGCGTGATCAAGGCTCCCGATAATACCCCTGTATATCTGGGGACTTGAGCGCGTGCAGCAGGGTGTTCATGGAGCGCTTACCTCCAACTCATTATATCAGGGATGCTGTCCGGGTGGTCGAATCCTCATGTATTGTCCCTGGCCCGGCGGAACTCCACCCGGGAAAAAAACTTTTCCTGACGAAAAAGGTTGGGAGCGACAAGATTCAGAGTTTTTCTTGTATAGCCGACAGCACGCCAGAGTAACGCCTGACGATCCAGGGTTTCACTTTGCCTCCCTCTTGCGCGGGCCATAAGCATCAGGGGAACATTAATCAGCGCGGCCTGCCCTACCCTGCCGATACAGGATAACACTGTTTTAAATGGACCGAACCGTTTCCAGTCTATATAGGCAAAAGAACATCCCCATTGCAGGCTGTACCATTTTATGTGTTTGTAACTGATCCGTTCAGGAGCAATCAGGTGGACTCCTGCAGCACCGGATGCCCAGCCTGTGCTGACACCGGCAGCAACCGCCCGTAACAGAAAATCACGGTCGCAACCACCGGTCAGCATTGTTTCATCAAAGCTGCCGATCTGCTCAAAAACCCGGCGCCGGACCAGCCGGTTGCCTCCGGACGGGAGTGGCGGAGTTTCCGTAAACAGCTCCGGATTCCTCACCTCGGGGCTCTCCCCATACAGGTCCCGGCAGACAGGCCCGATTCCGGCAAGCACCGATTCCGGCAGATCAAGCAGCACAGGCCCCCCCACCATATCGACATTCTGCTCAACTGCAACTGCCATCAACTGTTTCAGCCAGGTGGTATCCGTCATCTGGTCATCATCAAAAAATGCCAGCCATTCACCGCGAAACCGGTCCACAGAGGTGTTCAAAACCCGGGTATAGCCCCTTCCCTGTTCCAGTATATACTGTATCGGAACAGGAGACGTTCTGCTGATTTCCCGGACAACTGCCGCAGTTTCATCGGTAGAGGCATCGTCTATGACGAGCACCTCAAAGGTAAACGCGCCATCGGTCTGCTGGCGGGTCATACAGGTCAGGATATTACGCAGCATGGCCGCCCGATTATACGTCGGGATGGCAATGCTCACCGTTGGCGCCGCCATTACTGCTGTTTGACTTCCTCAGCCGGCATGAAAGCGAGCTTGGTCAGCAGCATCATTCCCCAGAATGCCATAAAAGAGGTGCCGATGATCAGCGTCGTCTCCAGAAAAAGATTAAAGCAGAGCCAGATAATTGCAGAAGCCGGATACAGATATGCCGGGTTCTTTTTGGCAAGGGCCAGAGCCCTTTTCAGGGCAAGAAACAACATCGTTATCAGGGCTCCCATCCCTACAACACCTGTGCCCATGAGTTCATTCACATAGCCGGAATGAATACTGCCCGGGGCCCAGCCGACATTCAGAAAGATATCCTCAATGGTCTCGGCATTAATAAATGAACTGAAACCGTATCCCTGCAGCGGTCGTTCCGCAGCAAATTTAAAACAATATTTCCACAGGGGAAGACGACCGGTCAGACTGCTCACAGAAGACTTGGCCGCCTCACCCCTTCCCAGGGTTGAGGCCTCTTCACCATAGTAGAACAGCCTGTTGCCCAGGGTAACATAACTTGCCGACAAAATAATAATTACGCCAAGTACCATGAAAACTTTTCTGGGTGCGGAAACGACTTTGAACCAGTAAAACCCGACGCTGACAATGGCAGCACCCACCGCCGTCCTGGTCTTGGTCAGTAATAAAAAAATAATGGCTGTTGTTAAAATGCTCCAGAGCAAAACCTGATACCGTTTCCGATGTTCACCGGTTAACAGAAAAATAGTCGACAGGGAGAGAATACCACAGTTCCATCCCATACTCACACAGTGAAGGACACCGGAAAAGCGCCATTTTTCCCTGGCTAAATCAAAGGTGTTCAGTCTCAACTCATTGGCAATGCCGATGAGCAGCGTACTGCCGGTTATAAAAACGGCAAGAACGGCGAGTTGGCGCAGGGTAAACCTTGAGGCCATGGCAAAGGCCGAAAACCAGACAATAAAAACAACTGCAAGCCTTCGTATCGTATAGGCTGGATCAATGGACCAGGTCATGCTCAGCATAATCCAGAACCAATAAAAGATAAGGACAAAGCCAAGCATACCGCTGATCTGCAGACGATTTTTTGTCCGGGCCAGAATAATCAGGGAGGTAATAAACAACACAACCATACCGGCACGCCTTTTCGGATTACCCGCCTGCAGATGGGCAATACCTGCCGCAATACCGCCTTTGAAGTGCTGTCCCAGCAGCTCTTCCATGGGCCAGTAAAACATAAAGGGGGTACTGGCCGAAAAAATAAGCAGCATAAAAAATAAAAAGGCGATCCAGGGCCAGATCCTTTCCTGTTCGTGCTGCCCGTTTAAATCCGGCACAGGATGGGGTGAAAATAAAGACGATGTTACCATTGTATTACTTTTGCTCTTGTTTTTTGGTTGGCTCTCCAGTAACTGCGGGGAGCCTTTTGCCAGTAATTACTCGTTTTGTGAACTATTTTTCCTGACAGAAAATCCTTGCCCAGGCCCCTGGCAATCAGGCCTGCGGGCGTTACAATCATAAAAAAGAAAACAAACAATAATAAATAAAGAGAAACGCCCAACCCGGTAACAAGCAGATCATACCCCCATAAAGCGGGAATCTTCAGCAGGGAGGGATGAAGCAATGTGATGACAAGAAGAAGAGTTGCGCAAAGGGAAAAGAACAACGCACCGGGCAGGCCTTGTAATAACAGCGCCCAGCCGATCAGGGCCGAGACACTGCTCATGACAACGCCAAGCCACCTGGAGCTTTGCACGGCAAAAGATTGTTTTTTACAGCCCATGCCTTTAACAGGGTAAGAGTTCAGGGTCGGCCTGCACCACATCAACGGGCAGGCTCCGGCCAAGATAGGCAGACAAGGTAAACAAAACCGCTCCCCAGGCACAGCCGGCGGCAGGGGGCATATAGAGCTCATCAAAGGCGGATGCAGACAGGACCCTGTTTTTGTCAATACAGTTTAAGATACTGCCTCCGGCCATACACAACTTTTTTTGGCCGGTACTCTGCTGCAGATGGCGCAGTATCTTTACAACTGCCTCCTCAATCACATCCCTGACAGAGCAAGCCAGATCCTCTGCTGAGCAGCCGGTTAACGATGAAGAGCTTTGAGACAGCCGCTGCAGGAGTGTATCAAACCTGGTGCTGTGCACGGACGGATCACCACAGCAGGTAAAATAGTCCATGTTGATTCTAAAAGAACCATCCTCTTTCAGATCTATCAGTTCAGTCAGAAAGATCTTTTTAAGTCTCGGCTCTCCGCGCTCGGCCAACTGCACAAACTCTGCTGTACCGGAATCTGCTTGATATCCCATGGAGTTGAGCAGGGCAGAGTAGAAGAAGTCGAGCGAATGGGGAAAAAACTGTTCGGCCATGATGGAAATACTGTTATATGAACCTGTTCCGTAAGCAGTCGTTGCCCATTCACCGCCTTCATCCATGGTCAATACAGCCGCCTCGGCAAAAGGTGCGGAAAAAAACACGCCGGCGGCAAGACATTGATGACGTCCGGGAAAAATTATCTTCCCCTTAAAGCCCGCAGTATTGAAAATCTGCTTAAAAATCCACAGCTGCTGTCTCAGCCACAGGGACATTTCCCCGAGGAAAGCCCCGGCTCCGGTCGGGGCACAGGCAAGGGCTGTGGCCATGATCCTTTTCAGCTGTAAAGAGGGCCTGTCGCACATGGCAATGATATCGACATCATGAAGATCAATGTTCCCTTTTTTAAGGCAACGCTCAAGTGAGGAGAGCGGAAAAGAAGGTC
>WFRY01000460.1 GCA_015486315.1 Desulfobulbaceae bacterium | reverse complement strand
GAGTAGACACTGCAACATATCTTCGGCCGATCTTCAATCGCGAAATCCTCAACGTAGCCCTGCTACGCCTGCGGTTTCACTCAATCAGATCGACCAAATATATGTCACATTGTCTACACATTTCTACGAAGTTATTTTTGATTGAACCCTAAGTCAGGAGTGTCGTCAATGAAGCGCCTACGCAGAGACCGGATAAAAAATAATTGTTCCAACCGACCTGTTATTTTTTCATGGAGCAGACTTTCAGGCTGCTCCGTATGTTTGTTACAACAAGATCAATATTAAGATATTCAATCAAACAATATAATTTCTACTGCAATGACTAAAGATTCCGAGGAACAGATACCCCTTGCCGGAGAGCCCGGAAGTACAGAAGATGGAAGAGAACTCTATCCCGGACGTGTGCAGGGGAACCGTTTGTTTTCCTGCCTGCTGATTGCCGCTCTTTTTATTATCATTGATCTGGCAATCATTCTCTATGTATTACGGCCCGGGTTGAGTAATCAGGAAGGGAAGCGGATAGAACCAGACAAGCCGGTTGTGGAACAGCAGGTTCCGTCAAACAACGCTGCCGATGCCGGTACGATCAAGGAGTAATTGTTGAGTCGTTTTTTCGAGATATATGCTGATGACGAGCTGCACCGCTATCTGGAAGAGGATCTGCCGCTTGTAATCGGCAAGGGACGTGCAGCCCATGTCCGCCTTGCCGAAAGCAGGGATGTTGAGGCCCGCATTGGTCTGCATGAAGGAAAATATCTGTACCTGCAGCCGGTACCCGGAGCCGGGGACCTGTTCCATAACGATCAGCTGGTTGTGGACAGGGTGTGGATTAAGTCCGGTGATCGGACCAGGATTGGTAAATGGGTTGTCGAGTATCATATATCCGGCGACCGGGTCGAGATTGTCGTCAAAGCGTACTCCGGACCGAACAGTATAGGGGACCAGACATCCGCTTTAACCGGGCAGACCGGTCATCCGGTTGAAGTACCTCCTTTACCCGTTATTGAGTCGTCCGGGGATCGTCCCCGCAGCCGCTTGAAACGTAATATCATCGCCGGTTTATTCTTTTTGTTGCTGGTCCTGGCGGCCCTTTTTGTCCTGACGGCCCGCAGTATTGAAGTCAAGGTTGATCCGCAGCCGGACAGCCTCAGCCTCAAGGGTGCGCTGCCGCTGCTGCACATGGGCAATCGTTATCTCGGTGTTGCCGGAACCTATACCCTGTATGCCTCCAGGGAGGGCTACCAGGATTTGCAGGCGGATGTAGATATCAGTAAATCGGAATCCGGCCGCTACGCTTTTACCATGGAAAGGTTGCCGGCCAGAATCAGTGTAACCAGTACGCCGGTGGGTGCAGAGGTTTTTCTGGATGATGAGAGCGTGGGCAAGGCCCCGCTTACTGAACTGGAGATCAGCAGCGGACCCCATGAAATTCGCTGCGTGCTGCAACGTTATCAGGATGTTAGCCGGAAAATTGAAGTCCCGGCCGGAGCACGGCAATTGGTGGACTGTGTGTTGCAACCAGCCTGGGGACGGGTTTTTGTTGTGACGGATCCGGCCGGTGCCGAGGTGATGGACGGGGAAAACAAGCTGGGCACAACTCCGCTCACCCTTGAGCTTGATCCGGGAGAGCATACTCTGGTGCTGCAGAAAGAGGACTATAATCCGTATTCTCTTGCTCTGATCGTTAAGGCGGATGAAACGTTGACCCCCCCGGTCGTTACCCTCAAAAAACAACCGATACAGCTCTCTGTTCGTTCAACACCGACCGGTGCGGCAGTGAGTGGTGACGGCAGCAAGATAGGCAAAACGCCGCTGCAGGTTTCCTGGATCCCCGGAAGCAGTCATCAGTTACGTTTTACCCTGGACGGCTACAAGAGTGTGGAGAAAAAGGTTAACGTCTCCGGCAAAAGAGGGCAGGAAGTTGCCGTAACGCTTGCGCCCGAACTTGCCACTGTTCAGATTTCGGTGAGTCCGAAGCAGGCGCAGCTCTCTATTGACGGCCAGACGCAAAAGAAAAACAGCGGCACCTTCCGGCTTGCAGCCCGAACCCATAAAGTTGCAGCTCAGGCCAGGGGGTACGAGTCTGAACAGCAGTCAGTTGTCCTGAAGAAAGGAGAGAAGCGGCAACTCCATTTTGTTCTGCAGAAAAAAATAACTCCTCCCCCTGTTGCCGCCACTGCGCAGACACCGGTTGGGCAGAAGGCAATAACACCCTCTGCCCCTGCTGTTGCAGAGCCGCTCCAGCCTGGATCCGGGCCGGAAATGGTGCGGTTGGGACCGGGAAAGTTTACCATGGGCGCATCCAGGCGTGAGCCGGGACGACGGGCCAATGAAGGCCGCCATGAGGTGGAGATTACCCGGCCTTTTCTTTTAGGGGTTCATGAGGTAAGCAATGCGGAGTTTCGTCGGTTTCGTTCCAGCCACCGTGCCGGAAATATCGGAGGTTTAAGTCTTGATAATGACCGACAGCCGGTGGTTAAGGTAAGCTGGGAGGATGCGGCCCGCTACTGTAACTGGCTGAGCAAAAGGGAAGGCCTGGCCCCCTTTTACCGGGACCAGGGTTCCACCCTGGTCCCGGTAACCCCGGCCACCACCAATGGTTTCCGTCTCCCCTTTGAGTCGGAGTGGGCCTTTGCCGCCCGGATGGTGGGGCGGACCCAGCCTGGACGATATCCATGGGACGGCGGATTTCCGCCTCGTTCCCGCAATGGTAACTATGCCGATGAATCTGCCCGTTCCATCGTGCCGGTGGTGATCAAAGGATATTATGACGGATACCCGGTCACCGCGCCGGTGGAAAGTTTTCCCCGTAATATGGGGGGGATCTTTGATATGGGGGGCAATGCTGCAGAGTGGTGTCATGACTTTTACAGTCCCGGACCACCGACTTCCGCTAAGACTGTTGATCCAACCGGCCCTGCCTCAGGTAACTTTCATGTAGTGCGCGGTTCAAGCTGGCGCGACGGTGCCATGACCGAGTTGCGGCTTAGTTATCGCGGCTATTCCAATACAGCAAAAGACAGCCTGGGATTCCGGGTAGCGAGGTATGCACAATGAAGTATCTGCTCTTGTTTCTTACCGTGCTGTTGGCTATCGGCGCAGTTACGGTCTATTCAGCCACACAGGGAAAAAATTTCCGGCCGACGGAAAAAATACCCGCAGATACAGCGGTGAGTTTTCCTGTAGATATTTAGTAAGCGCTCCATGAACACCCTGCTGCACGCGCTCAAGTCCCCCGATATACAGGGGTATTATCGGGTGCCTTGATCACGCACGGCAGGGCGTTCCTGAAACGCTTATATTCCGAGGTGTTATCATGTCAGGAGTGGAGTTAATGAAGCGCATACGATATTTAAGGGTTGCGACAGAAAATAATTATCCGGAAAACGCGCCTGAAGGCAGGAT
>WFRY01000459.1 GCA_015486315.1 Desulfobulbaceae bacterium | reverse complement strand
GTCTGCGGCCTTGCCCATGGACCCAAAACCATGGATGAAACCATTGCCCAGGCCCAGGCTGCAGCTGCCAAGGCTGCAATTCCGCTGGTCAAGGGTTCGGTTTCCGTTGATCCGATTGTTTCCCATGTGGATCAGGACACCTGCATCGGCTGCAGTCTGTGCGTCAGTCTCTGTCCGTTCGGAGCTATTGAAATGGTTAAGGTGGGCAAGAAACGCAAGGCCCATACCATTGCCGCATCATGCAAGGCCTGCGGAATCTGCTCAAGCCATTGCCCGACCTTTGCAATATCCATGGGCGGCTTTACCAATGAGCAGATAACCGACCAGATTATTGCCTTTGGCGGTGTGACGGAAAAAGAAGCTGCCGAGGCGGCCTGAGATTTTTTCGATATAGCCACAGGCCTCTCCATAAATGAAAAATATACACTGTTACGAGGTATATTGATGAGCGAAGACTTTAATCCCAAAATTCTGGGTTTTCTCTGTAACTGGTGCTGTTATGCAGCAGCCGATGCAGCCGGTGTTTCCCGGTTTCAGTATCCGCCCAACCTGCGCACCATTCGGGTGATGTGCACCGGTCGGGTGGATCCTGCGTTTATTCTGCGCGGCTTCATAGAGGGTGCCGACGGTATCTTTACCGGCGGCTGACAACTTGGCGAATGCCATTACCAGGTTGGTAATTATGATGCAATGGGCGCGGATGCACTGGTCAGAAAGGTGCTGGAAGAGGTCGGTATCCGTAATGAACGGTATGACCTTGAGTGGGCATCTGCTGCCGAGGCTCCCCGTTTTGTAGAGTTGATCACCAGGTTCACCGAACAGATGCAAGAACTCGGTCCTCTGGGGCAGGCGGAAGGATTGAGCCCTGAAGAGATCAAAGAACGGCTGCAGAAGGCACTGGATGTTGTTTCCAGCCAGAAGGTCAGGATCAGCTTCGGCAACGCTGCCAAGGCGGTCCGCAAGGACGCTGTCTGGACCAGGGACCATATCGACGAGGTTATCACTACCAAGATGGCCAAGTCACTGGACAAGGCTCTCGCCTGACCAGCAGATAATAAAAAAACTGTAAACCCTGCCGTTTCACAGTAAAGCGATGATTTCCCGCAAGGGCCGTCATCGCTTTTTTTATTTGCAGTTTCTAAAGGCTTTGATGGTGTTGGGGTATGAACAGGGAAGATTCCGGTAGTTGACAAACTCCAGGCTGTCGCCAAGGGATGTTATATAGTCCGGGGTCAGGGGAATCTTGCCCTTTCCGCCCGGGGCATCCAGGGCATAGGTGGGAACGGCCATGCCGGATACGGAACCGATCAGGCTTTTCATGATTGCAAGCCCGGTATCAATACTGGTCCTGAAATGACCGGTGCCCCTGGTCAGGTCGGCCTGAAAGAGGTAGTAAGGCTTTACGCGGATCTGCAGCAGTCGACACATCAACTCACGGATGACCTCCGGTGAATCATTGACCCCGCGCAGGAGTACGGTCTGGCAGCCAAGAGGAATTCCGGCATCAGCGAGCAGGATGCAGGCACGGCTGGACTCTTGGGTTATCTCAGCCGGATGGTTGAAATGGGTGTTGATGTACAGGGGATGGTATTTTTTTAACATTGCCGCCAGTTCAGGGGTCACCCGCATGGGCAGTGTGCAGGGGACACGGGTGCCGATACGAATAATCTCAATGGATGGTATCTCCCTGACCCGTCTGAGGATGTCCTCGAGTCGGTGGTCTGTGAGCAGTAAAGGGTCTCCGCCCGAGATCAGGACTTCCCGGATTGCCGGAGTTGCCCGCAGGTAGTCCAGACCGGCTGTAACAGTTTTGTCCGTGATGACCATTTCAGACTTGCCCACCTTGCGTTTACGGGTGCAGAACCTGCAGTACATGGCACATTCGCTGCAGACGAGCAACAGCGCCCGATCCGGGTATTTATGGACAAGGTTTGGGACCGGACTTAAATTTTCTTCTCCAAGGGGATCAACCATTCCCTGCGGATCATTGAGTTCCTGTACATCCGGTACAGCCTGCCTGTAAAGCGGTGCCCCCGTTTTTTTTATCAGATCAAGGTAGTAGGGTGAAATGCGAAGCGGGTACTGTTTACTGACTGCTGCTACTTCATCGTCAATGCAGTCCAGTTCTTCGGCCAGTTGTTTGCTTGTGATAATAGAGTTTTTTATCTCTTTTTGCCAGCTTGTCATTGCTTATCAGACCCATTAGGTGCTACAAGGGAATTGAAAACGGCTGAAAATATTTTCAGCAGGAATAATTGGTGTATACCCGTGATTTACCTTTCCCGTCAACGGGAACGGTGCCAAGGAGATGAAAATGTCTGAAAATTCGGCCCAGTTTAAATATGACGAGTATGGAAATACCCGCGAGATTTATGTGTACAGCAGTGGCTCTGAACTGCACGGGAATGCTTTTATCAACAAGGGAACGGCATTTACCTGGGACGAGCGTCTGCGTCTTGGACTGGTTGCCATGCTGCCTCCGTCCGTTCGTACCCTTGAAGAGCAGGTTGCAAACAGCCGACTTAAAGTTCAGAACAAGGAATCGGATATCGAACGTTTTATATATATCCGTTCCCTGTTTGACCGCAATGTTGCCCTGGCCCATGCCCTGATCAAGAGTGATATTGCCCGTAACATGTCAATTATCTATACCCCGACGGTCGGACTGGCCTGCCAGAATTATTCTTCCATGTTCCGGTCGGCAAATGGACTTCATTTTTATCCCGGCAATATTGATCATGCAGAAGATGTGCTGCGCCGTTTTCAGCAGCGTGACATCCGGGTGGCGGTTGTTACCGACAACCAGGGAATTTTAGGCATCGGTGACCAGGGGGCCGGTGGTATCGCCATCTGTGTCGGCAAGCTGATGCTCTATACCCAGGGCGCAGGTATCGCACCCTGGCACTGTCTGCCCATTTCTCTTGATGTGGGCACTAACAACGAGGCCCTGCTGGCTGATGACGAATACCTGGGTTGGCGCCATAAACGGATAACCGGCGATCAGTACATTGATTTTATCCAGCGTTTTGCCCGGGCCTTTCGCAACGTCTTTCCCAATGCCCTGTGTCAGTGGGAGGATTTTTCCAAGCAGAATGCCTTTGCCATCCGTGATACCTACCTGCATGATCTGATTTCGTTTAACGATGATATCCAGGGAACCGGTGCAGTGGCCCTGGCCGGTATACTCACTGCCATGAAGATTAAAGGGGAAACACTCTCTGATCAGGTATTTTTAATTCACGGTGCAGGAGCCGGCGGCATCGGTATTGCGGAACAGATAAAGACAGCCCTCTGTGAGAGCGGTATGAGCCGGGAAGATGCCCGGGCCCGCATTTTTGCCCTTGACTCCAGGGGACTGATCACCACAGACCGCGATCTTCTCCCGTATAAGCAGAAGTTTGCCAAGGATCCCGCCTCGCTTGACTGGTTGCAGGATGAAAAAGATCTGCGGCTGGAAAATGTCGTGCAAAAGGCGGGCGTTACAGTTCTTATCGGCACCTCGGGCCAGGCAGGCTGTTTCAGCCGCGAAGTCGTGCAGGCCGTGCTTGAGCATACGGATCAGCCGGTGGTGATGCCGCTGTCCAATCCAACGGATCATGCTGAAGCCGTTCCGGCGGATCTGTACAGCTGGAGCAGAGGACGGGCCCTGGTGGGGACCGGTTCTCCCTTTCCCGATGTCCTGTACGAGGGGGCTTCGTATCGGGTAGGTCAGGCAAATAATGTTTTTGTTTTTCCCGGAGTGGGACTTGGTACCCTGGCTTCAGGTGCCAGGGAAGTTCTGCCTGAATTTTTTACTGCTGCAGCCTATGCCGTGTCCTCCTGTGTAAGCAAGGAGGCCATGGCTGCAGGGACCCTGCTTCCCCCGGTCACCGACCTTGCTGCCGTCAGTCTGAAAGTTGCCCAGGCCGTGGGAGAGGCTGCCATTGCAAACGGGGTGAGCAGATCGTGCGCCTTTGCCAATTTTCAGCACCAGAATGATCCGACCCGCCTGAAAGAACTGGTTCGAAAAATGCGCTGGAGTCCGGATTATCTCCCCCTGGTTGCGATGTAGAGTAGAGCAACTCACCAGGATTACCACCATGTGGTCTGCTCTTGAAGGCAGTTAATCGCAGACAATAGTAAATTATTGCTGGTATCCATCACTTTTTTTGTATAAAAATAGTTACCATTTCTGTTAATATCAGGGTTGATAAATAATAACCTGCAGAGACGGGTGGACAATGTGGCATGCATATGGTCGATCTGAAGGGTTGAAACCGCAGGCGCAGCAGGGCTGCGTCTAAGATTTCGCGATTGATGATCGGCCAAAACATGGTGCAGGGTATACTCGGAATGCAACGGTATTGTAACCAAGACCCGCAGCGTTTAACTTCCGACCGGTATGCGGTTTGGAGTTGAAGCGTATAACTTAAACTGATACAGGAGGCATTATGTTTCGTAGAACCACTTTTGCAATAGCTGCGCTGGCGCTTTCCGCAGCCATGCTGGCCGGCCCGGCCCTGGCAAAACCCGTTGTCATCAAGTTCTCTCATGTTGTTGCAGAGAACACCCCCAAGGGGCAGATGGCAAATAAATTTCGCGATCTGGTCAAAGAACGTCTTGGAGATAAGGTCGAGGTAGAGGTGTACCCCAACTCCCAGCTGTTCGGTGATAACAAGGTCCTTGAGGCCATGATGCTCGGTGATGTCCAGATGGCTGCACCCAGTCTGTCCAAGTTCAGCCGCTATACAAAAAAACTGCAGCTCTATGATCTTCCCTTCCTGTTTACCAACATGGATGCAGTGGAAAAATTTCAGAAAGGACCCGAAGGACAGCATCTTCTGGAGTCCATCAGCAGCAAGGGGTTGATTGGTCTTGGTTACCTGCATAACGGTATGAAGCAGCTTTCCTCCAGCAAACCGCTTCGTGTACCGGCCGATGCAAAGGGACTGAAGTTTCGGATTATGTCTTCCGACGTGCTGGCAGCCCAGTTTAAGGCTCTCCATGCCACCCCGCTGAAAAAACCATTTTCCGAAGTCTTTACCCTGCTGCAGACCAAGGCCATTGATGGTCAGGAAAATACCTGGTCAAATATCTATTCAAAGAAGTTTTTTGAGGTACAGCCCTATATAACCGAGTCCAATCATGGACTGCTTGATTACATGGTTGTAACTTCCACCGAGTTCTGGAACGGTCTTCCCGAAGATGTCCGGGCAGAGGTTAAAAAATCTCTGGATGATGCCATTGTCTTTGGTAATAAAGTCGCTGCTGAAAAGGCCCTGGGCGATAAACAGAAGATCATTGATTCCAAGCGCAGTGAGGTTATTGAGCTCACTCCCGAGCAGCGTAACCAGTGGGTTGAAGTCATGAAACCCGTCTGGAAGGAATTTGAAGGCCAGATCGGTAAGGACCTGATCGACGCAGCCTATAATTCCAACAAATAACCGCGCAGTTGTTTGTCGTAATCGGCAGCTTTCCCCATGGAACCGGTATGAATTGAACCGGTTCCATGGTTGCCGCAGAGGAACAGAGGACGTAGTTTTACCTGGAGGAAACAGGGGAGACTTTGCCTGCTCTGCGCCTCTATATTTTTAAATGGTAACTGTTCAGCTGCACCCCATCTTGTGGCGATCAGGCCGCCTCACATAGGCGGGCTATAGTTCGTTGGCCTGCTTACCACAATATGGAGCACATCTGAACAGTTACAGGCATCAGGTTATGCAAATATTGTGCTGACACCTGAATAGTTACTTTAAATGAAACATCTGAATGGTGTATTGCCTGGAATTATTATGCTGCGAATACTGAATCGGACCGAAGAGGCTGTTATCTGCCTGCTGCTGGTGACAACGACGTTGCTGGTCTTTGTGGATGTTATCATGCGGTTCGGTTTTAACACCGGGTTCATGTGGAGCCAGGAACTGACCCTGCACATGTCGGCCTGGTTTGTCCTGTTCGGGGCATCATACGGAATCAAGGCCGGTTCCCATATCGGGGTGGATGCCTTTGTCAAACTGTTTCCGGTAACGGGTCAGCGCATCCTCACAGGGATCGCCTGTGTCCTCAGTCTCTGCTACTGCGGTCTGGTACTGTACGGCTCCTATATTTATCTCAGTAAGGTAAAAAAAATCGGCATTACCCTGGAGGATCTGCCCATACCGGCCTGGATTGCTCATTCCATGCTCATTGTTGGTTTTGTTTTTCTCTCCATTCGAATTTCTATACTGTTTTGGGATGTGATCACCGGCAGAGCTGATGGTTTTCGCCATGCCGACGAGGCAAAAGATTCCATGGAAATAGTCAGGGAACTGAAGGGCGAGGAGGTTAAGATATGACCACCGGCGCTCTCTTTTTACTGCTCTTTATCTGCATGTTGTTAGGAATGCCCATTGCCCTGGCACTCGGGCTTTCCAGTATTACAACGATCCTGTTTTTCTCCAGCGACTCCCTGGCATCCATTGCCCTGAAACTCTTTGAGTCTCTTTCCGAACATTACACCCTGCTGGCCATACCCTTTTTTATCCTCTCTTCAGCCTTTCTCTCAACCGGGGGCGTGGCCAAGCGGATTATTCGTTTTGCCCTCTCTCTTGTCGGGCATATAAGAGGTGGTATCGCCATGGCCTCGGTCATGGCATGCATGATCTTTGCCGCTGTTTCAGGATCTTCTCCGGCAACGGTTGCCGCTATCGGTTCAATCGTCATCGTCGGCATGGTCAGGGCCGGATACCCGGAAAGTTTTGCCGCCGGTGTCATCACCAATGCCGGAACCCTGGGGATTCTGATTCCACCCTCCATTGTCATGCTGGTCTATGCTGCAGCAACCGAGGTTTCAGCGGCCAGGATGTTCATGGCCGGTTTCCTGCCCGGCATACTCATGGGCTTGATTCTGATGGTTGCCATCTACATCGCGGCCCGCATAAAAAAGATTCCTGCCAAACCATGGGCCGGTTTCAGTGAGATCCTTACAGCAGGAGGAGCTGCCTTTGGCGGTTTGATGCTGATCATCATTGTACTTGGTTCCATTTATGGAGGTATTGCCAGTCCCACCGAAGCTGCGGCTGTATCTGCGGTCTATGCCTTTGCTGTGGCGGTCTTCGGTTATCGTGACATCGGTCCGCTCAGGAATGTGCCCTGGAAAAAAGAAGGGGAGCATTTTGCCGGATCTTGTGGGCGCAATGTCGGTCAAATGCTTCTTGCAGTTCCAAGATGCGTGACAGATAAAGATGTGAATAAAGTCGTCCTGGATGCGGCCAAGGTCAGTATCATGCTGCTCTTTATCATTGCCAATGCCATGCTCTTTGCCCATGTCCTTACAACGGAACGAATACCTCATCATCTGGCGGAACTTATCGTCGGCTGGGGACTGCCGCCCTGGGGCTTCCTGATCGTCGTCAACCTGCTGCTGCTCGCTGCCGGTAACTTCATGGAGCCGTCCGCCATTTTACTGATCATGGCTCCCATTCTGTTTCCCATAGCCATGAAACTCGGTATTGATCCCATTCACCTCGGAATTATCATGGTGGTCAACATGGAGATCGGCATGCTCACCCCGCCGGTAGGCCTGAACCTGTTTGTTACCGCCGGTATCACCGGTCACAGTATCGGCTGGGTCATCAAGGCCGCTCTGCCATGGCTGATGCTCCTCCTGATTTTTCTCATTATTATCACCTATATTCCGCAGGTATCTCTCTTTCTGCCGGAATTGCTGGATAAACTGCATGGCTATTAATTGCTGCTGAAAAGAACAGGGATATTACGGCTGCCGGGGAAGAGTTTTTTTCTGCAGCCGTTTTTATTAAGAAGAGGCCGTGATGGGTCGGGCTTCCCTTTCCGCCAGTATTTTTTGTATGGACGCTGCAAGGTCGGCGAGAATTACCGGCTTGTCAATGTATGCTTTAAAGCCTTTTTCCAGAGCCTGCTCCCGGCTGAGCGTCCGGGAGTACCCGGTACAGATTATGACGGGTAGGTCTGGTCTTGCGGCAAAGATTTTTCGGCCCAGTTCCAGACCGGTCATGCCGGGCATGGTCATATCGGTAATCAATAGATCTACTGACTGATCCGAAGCAGCGATAAAGTCCAGTGCATCCCTGCCGTTTTCAAAAGTAGTTGTCCGGTATCCCCGGTCCTGGAGAAACTCCTTCAGGATGTTTAAGATATAAGGTTCATCGTCGACACAGACAATGTGTCCTTCACCGGCAGATGAGAGAGAAGACTGTGGAATACGGCGGGGCTGTCCTGCAGCTTTACGGCTGAGCCGTGGCAGGTAAACGGTGAATGTAGAGCCTTTGCCGGGAACACTGTCAACCGTGACACTACCTTTATGCTCTCTGATAATGGAGTTGACCAGTGCCAGTCCCAGACCGGTTCCCTTACCGGTTGCCTTGGTTGTAAAGTAAGGCTCAAAAATTCTCTGAAGAGTTGCATCGTCCATACCGGAACCGTCATCACTGACCCTGAGGCGGACATATTTTCCCCGGGGCAGGTTGATATCTTTAGTAAGGCTTTGTTCATCAAGGGTGATCTCCTTAAGTGATACATTCAGCGTGCCGGATCGGTCGCCAATGGCCTGGTAACCGTTGGTACAGAGGTTGACCGTAACCTGATGAATTTGAGTTGGATCGGCAAGGACCATGGTTTTTCGGGCCGCAATGTCTGTGTTGATGTTAATTGTTGTGGGGATAGACGAACGGATGAGTCTCAGTGCCTCGTTGACCAGAGGGGCAATCCGGACGGGCAGTCGGCTCTTGTCTCGTTTTCTACTGAAGATCAGGATTTGCTGCACCAGGTCGCGGGCCCGGATAGCTGCCTGATGGATACCGGCCAGGAAACCGGTTACCCGTGAGTTATGGTCGGTCTCCAGCTGGGTCAGTTCTGTGTAACCGATGATTGCAGAGAGGATGTTGTTGAAGTCATGGGCAATACCTCCTGCAAGGGTGCCGATGGCCTCCATCTTCCGGGCCTGCTGGAGTTGGGCCTCCATTTTTTTTCGATCACTGATATCAACCCCGGTACCGATAAGGTAATTTTCACCATCAATGCTGATCATGGAGGAAGAAAAAAGAAAAGGCTTGCGTGAACCATTTTTAATCAGGGCTGCAAGCTCGATCGGGGCAGCTGCAATATTATCTTTTCTTTCCTTAATTCTCCCGGCAATCAACTCTTTGTCTTCAGAGCTGAAAAAACTGAACAGGGATTTATGCATGAGTTCCTGCGCAGTATAGCCGGAGGAAATCTCAAAGTATTTGTTCCATCTGATAAGTTGAAGGTGCTCATTACAGACATAGAAAATACCGGGAAGACTCTCAACAACTGCTTCGGAAAAGAGCTGTTCTCTGATTTTTTCTTTCAGTGCCCTTTTTAAGTCAGTGATATCACGGCCTTCAGGTATGATATAGATAAGGTCGTTGTTCTGGTCAAAGACCGGTTTCAGAGAAAAATCAACGATCCGTAATTTTTTGCTCTTATCCTTGTAGTAGAGTTCCAAACGAACAAAATTTCCATCCTGGACCTCATGGATGGCCTTTTTTATTGTATCATGTAAAGGTGAGCCTGCCGGCCACCATGGGCAGTCGCAAAAGGGCATGCCGGTGATATCTTCTTCGGAACAGTCGATAATATCCAGAGAAGACTGGTTGGCTGATATGAGC
>WFRY01000458.1 GCA_015486315.1 Desulfobulbaceae bacterium | reverse complement strand
GAGTAGACACTGCAACATATCTTCGGCCGATCTTCAATCGCGAAATCCTCAACGTAGCCCTGCTACGCCTGCGGTTTCACTCAATCAGATCGACCAAATATATGTCACATTGTCTACACATTTCTACGAAGTTATTTTTGATTGAACCCTATGATTGCTTCCCGGCGGGTGAGTGGTGGTGATTTGGGGGGCTGCCAGTCACTCTGCAGTTCTACCAGCTTGGCATACTTGTAAAATGTACCCTGAAAATTACCCACGGCAATTACAACGCCCGGCCAGCCGTCAAGAATCCCTTTTTTAAGAATATACATGTGAAAGAAAGACCAGCAGCCCCGGGTCAGGGCGGTGAACATGGTTGCCCGCCGTCCGCGCTGCTGCATTTTTTTTGCCCCCAGGGTCGAGTATTTGTTTGCCTTGTGCGCGACCTCTGCCAGGTTTTTGTACGGGAACTGCCAGATTGGAGCGTTTAGATACCCCGCCGGCCTGTTGGAGATGATTGAATACTCTTCATGGACCGGATCATCGCCTTTAAAGTCCAATGCCCCTTTTTTGAACAGCTGCGGCTGGCGAAAGTCCGGATAAAAGCCGGAATGTTTAATCCAGCGGCCCATGAAAAAGTTGCGCCGTGGTATATAGTAGGCGTCAGCGGTTTCAGGGCCTTCAATGGTTGCCAGAATTTCATCGCGGGCCTCGGGGGTACACCGCTCATCAGCATCCAGAGAAAAGATCCAGTCATGAGAGCAGGCTGCCATGGCCCGGTTTCTCAAGTCGCCGAAGCCCTTAAATGTAATCTGTACCACCCGGGCACCCATTTCTTCGGCAATTGTAGCCGTGTCATCAATACTGTAAGAGTCTGCCAGAACTATTTCATCCGCCCACAGCACTGAATTTATGGCGGAGCGAATTTTTTCAGCCTCATTAAAGGCAATAATATAAACGGAGATTTTGCTCATGACTGGCGGGCACCATGCGTTCGTGGGTTCTTGGGCCCTCCCGCAAGCTGGATTAGAATATTGTTGGTCTTTCTCAACCTGCCGGCCATGGTCTTAAAGAGGTGTCTGGCAATCTCCGGGTATTTTTCTATCAACTCGTTGATCTTTTCACCGGGATATCTTTTTATCTTGCAGCGTCCAACGGAAATGACCGAGGCAAACCTAGGCTCGTCCAGGACGCAGGCCATTTCACCGAAAAATTCACCAGGTTCTGTTATTTCAGCGATTTTTTTACCGCTCTTGAGGACGGCCACCTTGCCCCTGACCAGCTTGTAGAAGTTTCTGTCGTCCTTGTTGCCTTCCTGGATAATGATATCACCGTCTTCATATTTTTCTATATCCGGGTTGACCAGGTAGGCGGGCATAGTGTCTTCATGGATGACTGTCCGCCGCTGGACCTCGCGGACACTGGTCACTCCCTGTGCTGCCTTTTTCAGACCTGCCCGGCGCAGGGGAATCATTCCTTCCTGAACGGCAATTTTTCGTAACTGTTCCTCGGGCACCTCGGCCTGGATTGCCTTGGCAACTTCATCTGTAACTTCCATTAACTCAAAAAAACCGACCCGCCCCTTGTAACCGAGTCCATTGCATTCCGGGCAGCCTTTAGGTCCATAGAGCTGAAAGCCCTCTTCTTCAATTTCCTGCTCCGTGAAACCGGCATAGATGAGTTCATCCCGCTCCATGGTAATGGGTACTTTGCATTTTTTACATAATCGCCGGCCTAATCGCTGGGAGAGAATCATGCTCAGGGAAGATGCAAGGAGATAGGCAGGAATGCCGATGTCAACCATACGACCGACGGTTGACGGAGAGTCGTTGGTATGCAGGGTGCTGAACACCAGATGGCCGGTCATGGCCGCCTTCATGGCAATTTCAGCAGTGTCTATATCACGAATCTCACCGACCATGATAATGTCCGGATCCTGGCGGAGAAAGGCCTTGAGCGCGGCCGGAAAGGTCATGCCGACCTCGGTGTTGACATTGACCTGGTTTATGCCCTTGAAGTTGAATTCCACCGGATCTTCTGCAGTAAGGATCTTGATATCCTCTTTATTGAGTGAGTTCAGGGCGGAATAGAGGGTGACTGTTTTACCGGATCCTGTGGGGCCGGTAACGAGCAGCAGCCCCTGGGGGCTGTTCAGACATCGTTTCAGGGATTCAAAGGTTTCGGGTTCGAAACCGAGTTTGGTCAGATCAACGTTGAGAGAACCTTTATCCAGGATACGCAGGACAATACCTTCACCATAGAGCAGCGGCAGGGTGGAGACACGAAAATCAACCGCCCGGTTGCGGCCCAGCCGCATCTTGATACGGCCGTCCTGGGGGACTCTCCGCTCGGTGATGTTCAGGTCGGACAATATTTTCATGCGGGCGACCAGGGCGTTTTTAATGGTCAGGGGCAGATTCATGGACTTGAAAAGAGCACCATCCTTGCGGTAGCGGACCTGCATGGTCTTTTCAAAGGGTTCAATGTGGATATCACTGACTCCGTCTTGAACCGCCTTGACCAGAATACCGTTTACCAGCTTGATAATCGGGGCATCAGAGGCGGAAAACTGGTCAAAAGCACTTTCGTCTTCAGCCCCGCTTTCAATTTCAAAGTCTTCAGCCGCATCAGTAACCAGGGCGCCGAAGTCCTCAACCTGGGTGACCTCATCTTCCGGCTCTTCCTCGGCACTGAAACTGAAATATGAGTGATATTCCTCATCATTAATTTTGTAATAGGTACGGTAGGCCTCTATAATGTCCCGGGCCGTTGAGACGCAGACATTAAGCCCCATATCGACTATATTCTGCAGTTCCTCAACTTCAAGAGAATCCGTAGGTTCGGCCATGGTGATCTGCAGGGTATTGCCGGCAATCCTGAGTGGAAAGGCCAGAAATCGTTTAGCCGTCTCATAGGGGACAAGCTCCAGTGCATCCTTACCCGGTGGCTCCTCATCAATGGTTACCACGGTATAGTTGTGCATCCTGCTCAGGAAGTTGGCAATGGTATCGCGTTCAATTGCCCCGCTTTCAAGAAGGATTTTGCCGAGTCGCTGGCCGGTTTTTTTGTTAACCGACTTGGCCTCGTTAAACTGGCTGGCCGTGATATATCCCGCTTTTTGCAGCAGTTCTCCTATCTTCAGCTTACCGGCACCGGATTGATCTTTAATCGTCCGGCGTTTTAAAGTGGATTTTCTGGAAGTTGTTTTAGCGGATGATTTTTTGACCATAAGATTTCAGAAAAGATTCTCGAAGATTTGTAAGCATCCAACACCATGAAGGAAGCATCAAGGCCTGTTTTGCACCCATTCCGGAGCGGGATCGGAATGACGAAAAGGTTGAAAAATGTAATTTTTACAACCCCGTTATGGTGTAAGAATACTACAAAAAAGAAAACGAGTCAAAAGAGGAAGCCTCCTTTGACCCGCAGAGTAACAATTATGAATAAAAAAGGTCTAAAATACGCCTTTCACCTTACCCGTTTCAACATCAACATCGATCCGGCGATAGGCTGGATCAGACGCCGTACCCGGCATCAGGCTGATGGCTCCGGCCACCGGTACGACAAAACCGGCACCCTTGTAGGTGAGGATGTCGCGGATGGGCAGGGTCCATCCCTTGGGCGTTCCCTTCAGTTTCGGATCATGGGACAGGGAGAGATGGGTCTTCACCATACAGGTGGTCATCTCCTTCATCTCCGGATCCGCCTCAATGCGTTTCAACTTGGCAGCCGCCTCGGGTGAGTAGCTGACTCCGTCACCGCCGTAGACTTCTTTGACGATCAGTTCAATGCGCTGGGAGAGCGGGGTTTCAAGATCATAGAGGAATTTGAAGTCATTGGGCTCTTCACAGGCATCGACAACTGCGTCGGCAAACTCAAGAGCTCCGTCGCCGCCGTGCTCCCAGTGGCGTGACAGGGCGGCTCGTGCACCAGCGGCCTCGGAGATACGGCGAACTGCTTCAATCTCATTATCCGTATCAGTGTAAAAGGCGTTGATACAGACAACCGGGTTGATACCGGCCTTTTTAACGGTCTGAATGTGGTGGACAAGGTTTTTACACCCCTCTTCAACCCAGGCCACGTTCTCGCCCTCGTATTCCTTGGGCATGGGTTTGCCGGGAACCGGAATGGGTGCGCCGCCGTGGCATTTAAGGGCCCGGATGGTGGCAACGATAACCGCACAGTTGGGTTTAAGGCCGGAGTAGCGGCATTTCAGGTTCCAGAATTTCTCAAATCCGATATCGGCCCCAAAGCCGGATTCGGTGATGTTGTAGTCTGCAAGCTTCAGGGCAACCCGGTCGGCAATGACCGAGGACTGGCCGATGGCGATATTGGCAAACGGCCCGGCATGGACCATGACCGGCTGGCCTTCCAGGGTCTGCATCATGTTCGGGTTGACCGCATCAACCATCCAGGCGGTCATGGCGCCGTCTACTTCAAGGTCGGCCGTGGTGATCGGGCGATCCTGCTTGTCATAGGCCACAACCATCTTGCCGATACGCTCGCGCATGTCTTTCAGGTCATTGGCAATGGAGAGAATAGCCATGATTTCGGAGCTGACTGCAATGTTGAAGCCGGACTGCATGGTCATGCCGTCCATCTTGCCGCCGATGCCCTGGGTGATGTTACGCAGGGCCTGGGCACAGAAGTCCATGATCCACTTGAATTCAACCTTTTTCGGATGAATATCGAGGCGTTTCAGGTTGCGCAGGGCCAGCTGTTCGTCGGTATAGTTGTTCTCATGCTGCATGCGGGCGGTCAGGGCCACCATACCTAAGTTATGGGCATTCATGATGGCGTTGATGTCGCCGGTCATGCCGAGAGAAAAGGGCGTGAGCGGAATACACTGGGCCAGGCCCCCGCCTGCAGCAGATCCCTTGATATTCATGGTCGGGCCGCCGGAAGGCTGGCGAATGGTACCGACGACGGATTTGCCACGCTTGCCCATACCCTGAACCAGTCCCATGGCACAAGTGGATTTACCCTCACCAAGCGGAGTGGGAGAGATGGCGGTTACGTCGATGTATTTTCCATCGGGTTTGTCTTTTAACCGGTCAAGTATTTTTCGATAGTCAAGTTTGGCCAGGTAATGACCGTGGGGCAGCAGTTCTTCTTTTTCCAGGCCAAGCTGTTCTCCCAGCTCGTACACCGTCTTCATGCGGCTTTCCGCCTCTTCTGCAATTTCCCAGTCCGCGTGCTTGGTGGGATCCAAAACCATAGGGGGCCTCCTTCAATTGTTAAGTCAAATAGGGGTGAACAAAAAAGATAGCCCAGGAAGACTCCTGAGCTAAATAGCAGATGATCAAATGTAACTTCGCCGGAACAGATGGTGCAACGGTTGGATTCCCGATAACAGCATGCGGGGGATGATGACCGAATTTACTGTAAAGTCGTTACTCGGACATCTCATCTGCCGAACTCCGTGAGAGGCAGAACAACTATTTAGCACCACTTTGGCAGAAGTTACAATCAACGCATATTAGCAGAATTTGTCGGTGGTGTCAATGATTACCAGCACTAAGTGGCAGTTTTGGATCGGTAACCTGCTGGAATGTCAGGGTAAAATTTGATGTGAGTGTCAGGAAAAGATCGCAGAAAATCGTTGTGTGAAGTCCTCCTGCAGGGGGATCATGACTTCACGCATTGAAGGTTCTGCCGCTTTACTGGTCCGAAGTTTGAAGATGTGTTTCCACTCAGTCAGGTTGGCATAGACGATGAGTTCCGTTTTACACGAGTTGGGCAGTACTGTTCGGGCAGCCTGTGGGGTGGATGTCTGCAACAGCCGGAGGTACATTTTTTCCGTATCGATCATCGCCTGTTGCCAGACTGCATACTCATCACTGTCTGGTTCAAAAAACATGGGCTCTATAAAGGTAACCTCGGAGCCGAATTTATCGTCACTGTACCTGCAGTAACGCTGGCTTTCCTGGAGAAACGAACAGGGGCGATGGCGGACGATCTCGTGGGTGACGGCACGGTTGACGATAAATTTTACTGCAATGTGGCGGTGGTGCTCATAGACTGAGGCCGGCAGTTTGTCTACTTCGGACAACTCCAGTTTAGTCACGCTGATGTCACTGGTATCCTTAAAGCCGTTTTTCGGCAGAATGGTGCTGAAAAAATAGGGGTGGCGTTCATTGAGAAAGGAACATATGGCATTGACCAGGGCACAGTCAGGGTGGAACATGAGCAGTTCGCGGAACGCCCGGACACTACCGGTCACCAGTAAGGTGTTGCCGCTTCGGTCAATCTGCAGGTAACGGGGATGGGTCAGGAACAGTTCGTTGATCTGGTGATAGTGGGCACAGGTTATCTCAAAGGTTACAACCCCCATTTCAAGCACGGAATTATGACCATGCTCGGCCATCTTGGAGACAAAGGGCAGGGCTGATTCCCGGTCGATTTTATCCTCACTCTTGTAGCAGATACGACCGCAGAACTCGATACGAACGGCCAGACTTTCATTGTCAAGATTGTCCAGGACTTCAAAAGAGGGTGCAACGACTTTCATTCCATTTCTCCAAACGGATTACTGGTTTCTAACCGCAGTCACATGTCTTGCCGGTTGAGTAACTACTGAAGTTAAGTAAGCGCTCCATTCACTACACTCTTGACATGATAACAGCTCGGTGTTCATGGCGCGCTTACGAAGTGAATTCGTTACTCGTCTTCCTTCCAGAACGGAGACATCTCCCGCAGGTTGGCAATAATCGGCGGCATCTTTTCCAGGACAAAGTCCACCTCCTGCTCGGTGTTATAGGTTGAGAGGCTGTAACGGATTGAACCGTGGGCTGCTGTAAAGGGAACTCCCATGGCCCGCAGAACATGGGATGGCTCAAGCGAGCCGGAGGTACAGGCCGATCCCGAAGAGGCACAGATATTATACTGGTTCATGTGCAGCAGGATAGCCTCGCCTTCCACATATTCAAAGCTGACATTGGTGGTGTTGGGCAGCCGGTCGGTGGGGTGGCCGTTGAGCATGGATTTCGGGATTGCAGCAAGCAGTCCTTTTTCCAGTTTGTCCCGCAATGCCCGGACCCGGGTGTTTTCTTCTTCCATCTTTTCCCCTGCCAGTTCACAGGCTCGCCCCAGGGCAACAATGGATGCCACATTTTCAGTGCCGCCCCTGCGCCCGTGCTCCTGATGGCCGCCGTTTAGAAACGGCACAAAGGGGGTTCCCTTACGAACATACAGAATGCCGACCCCCTTGGGAGCATGCAGTTTATGGCCGGATAAGGAAAGAAAGTCGATCTGGTTCTCCTGCATGTTTATAGGAATCTTGCCCACTGCCTGGACCGCATCGGTATGAAAGAGAATGCCGCGTTCCCGAGCCATGGCAGCCATTTCTTCCACTGGAAAGATAACCCCGGTTTCATTATTGGCCCACATCACCGAGACAATGGCCGTGTCCTCGCTCAGCGCCTCCCGGTACCGGTCCATATCCAGGGTTCCATCCGCCTCGACCATGAGTCGGGTTACCCGGTGTTTATGTCCGGTGAGCTGGGTCAGGCTTTCGCAGAGATTTTTTACAGCAGGGTGTTCCACCCGGGTGGTGACCACATGCCGCTGCTCCGGAAAGGTCTGCAGGGCAGACAGGATGGCGGTGGAATCACTCTCGGTACCGCAGCTGGTAAAGACAATCTCTTCAGGGGCCGCACCTAACAGGTCGGCAATTTTTCCCCTGGCCTCTTCAACAGCCCGCCCCACCTGGCCGCCGAAGGTGTGCATGGAGGACGGGTTGCCGTAACAGTCGGTGAGAAAGGGCATCATGGCATCAACGACCTCCGGTGCTATCCGGGTGGTGGCGTTGTTGTCCATGTATATAACTTTATCGCTGCCGCAGTTCATTATTTATCCTCCTCAACGATCAGGCTATCAATGACCTGTTCGCGCAGTTTCTTTTCCACATACTCTTTCAGGGTGGTCCTGGAGGACTGGCAGCCCGAGCAGGCTCCACGCAGGGATACGGTGACAAAATCGCCGTCCACGTCCACCAGCTCAATATCGCCGCCGTCTTTTTTCAGGGTCGGCTTGATCTCCCGTTCCAGCACGTTTTCGATTTTTTTGATCTTCTGCAGGGTGGTCATGCGCTGATCTTTATGGGGCTTGATCTTTTGGGCTGCGATCCCCTCCACGGTCTGCTGCAGGATTTCACGCAGCCGGTCCTCGCATTTTCCGCAGCCGCCGCCCGCCTTGGTAAAGTTGGTGATCTCCTCGACAGAACGCAGGTCGGATTCCTGGATGGCCCGGATGATCTCAAGGTCGGTGACCCCGAAACATTCGCAGACCACCTCACCTTCGGCCATGGGCAGGATAACACCTTTAAAATCGGCAATGGCGGCCTCCAGGGCCTCACGGCCCATGACCGAGCAGTGCATTTTTTCCTTGGGCAGCCCGCCCAGGGCCTCGGCAATGTCCTCATTGGTGAGCTTGGCCGCCTCGTCGATATGCATGCCCTTGACGATCTCGGTTAAGACCGAAGATGAGGCAATGGCTGAGGCGCAGCCGAAGGTCTTGAATCTTGCATCGGTGATGATGCCGTTGTCATCGACCTGGATGGTCAGTTTCAGCGCATCGCCGCAGGAGAGAGAGCCCACGTCGCCGGTTCCGCTGGCATTTTTCAGCTCACCGACATTTTGCGGATTCATGAAGTGCTGCTGTACTTTATCGGTATATTCCCACATAATTTCACTCTGTAATCGGTTCAAGGTCCAAGGTTTAAGGTTCAAAAACAGAGATTGTACCCTCTGATCAGTGAACCTTCAACCACATAAGTGAAAGGTACTTTAAGTAAGAAGTCCTATTTCGGCAAGCATGGATTTTGCACTTTGTACTAATAAATCGGTTTCAGCCGGATCCCGGGCCTCAACGTAAAATCGAACTTTAGGCTCGGTCCCCGATGGTCTGATCATCAGCCAGGAGCCGTCTTCAAAGATCATCTTGCGGCCGTCAATGGTAATGACATCGGCAATTTTTTTAACTGAACTGCCGATGTGCACCTCTGTGCCGGTGCTGTATTTTTCAAGTCCGGCCAACGATGCCTTGAGTTCGGCCCCCTGGCTGGAGACGGTAACCCCGTCTTTGGCAGGATAGAACGGGCCGTACTGCTGCTCGATTTCGGCGAGGTAGTCGCCCAGATTTTTTCTTAAGGTAAACACCATGTCCAGGGCCAGCAGCAGGCCGATATAGGCGTCTTTTTCCGGGGTGTGTCCGATAATGGAGATGCCGTCCGATTCTTCAAAAAAGACCAGGGCCCTGCCCAGGACAGGTTTAAACTCCTTAAACCCGACTTTTGGTTCAAATACCTCTTCACCCAGGGCCTCGGCCACGGCATTGGCCAGGTTGCTGGTGGCCACTGTTTTGGCCACCATACCTTTTTTCCCCTTGATCTCATGCAGATAATGGTAGGCCATGGCGCCAAACTGGTTCATGGAGATTTCCGTAGTTCCGTCGGTAAACCGGATACGATCTCCATCCGGATCAATAATCGCCCCGACTTTGAACGGTTCTTTTCGCTGCCGCAGGGCAGCCATGATCGGCTGCATGTTGGTGGAAGAAGGTTCCGGGGCAATACCGTCAAAGGTAGGGTCGGGAGTGTTGCGCAGGCCGAACAACCTGTCGGTCCGGGGGGTGTTGAACAGTGGCTGGATATAGTCTCTGGATGCTCCGTGCACGGAATCAACCCCGATTACGATTTCGGGATCAGCGGCAAAATCCGAGAGCAGTCGGTCATAGTCGACCCCGTGTACCTCCTTATTGCGGCGCACCAGCTGCTGCCAGCTGAGCAGGGCATTTTCAGGGACAACGTTGTCCAGCTCCGCGAGGGGGCGCTGCAGGTCAAGACCGTCCGGAATGAGCGGAGAAGCACCTGCCGAAATAATCTCCCGGGCCCGGCTGGTGATCCGGTCGGTCAGGACTGGTGCGGCAGGGCCTGCATCGGCGGCATTATATTTGAATCCCCCGTATTCCAACGGGTTATGGCTCGGGGTCAGGTTGATGGAAAAGGCAGCATTACACTCAAGTACCGAGGCAGAGAGGATACCGGTGGTTGCCTCACCGGCATAAAAGATTTTGATCGTGTTTGCGGCCAGTACATTCATGGCTGCCAGGGCCAGCAGAGGGCCACCGAACCGGTTGTCAAAGCCGACCACGCAGCCCCGTTCCTGCATTTCGCTGAAACCTGCAACCCCGAGGGCCGCCCGGATATCCTGATTGGTCTCCGCCTCCCTGTACAGGTCAAGGATGGCTGCGGTCACAAAGGCAACCGAACGAATAAAAAGATCCTTACCCAGTATGCCGCGCCAGCCCGAGGTGCCGAATTTGACCGGGTTGGTCGGGGCATTACTGTTGGTCAGCATCTCGTCCCGGAGCAGGTCGTATACCTGGTCGATCCCCTGCTGCCATTGATTTTTTTCTTCAGGGGTATGTTCCTGGTTACGCCGCTCAACGAGTTGGCGGATAGCACTGAAATAATTGTTGTCGGCATGATTGTCAGTAAAGGAAAACTGGTTGATGATCTCTTGAACAGCCAAATCTGTATGCATGGAATCCCCTGTCTGGTTGCTGTATGAAAAGTGTTTTGCACCGTTGTTCCTGGGCAGGGTTTAATCCGCTGCGGTGCAAAGTTGCGGCGTTTGGAAAATAAATCATATCCTCCTGCAGTCTACTATGGACAGTATAACGTCTTGGAATACGCTTGGCAATGGCAGCCCGACAGCAGGGGCTTTGTCTTTTTATTAAACGGCAAGCGGGCCAAAAAAAATGTTTACTGGTCCGATGTCTGGAGTATGGAGAAACAAATTTACACCATATCTTATTGATATGATATAGGTTTTAATCTATAAGCTTCTTGGTATTAATGGATAATTGTAATTATCCATGCCGGTTGGAAGTAGGAAAGATTGATACTATTGGTGACGGTTAGGGTTGACCCGGAGGCAAAAGTTTTTTATTAATATACTATTATAATAATTTTATCGGCAAATCCGTCGACGAAAATTCCTCACTCACCCGGTAGAAAAACTGGTTAATCAGCAAGGGAGAACAACATGGGACAAGCGCACGATGAGAAATTAATCCTCTGGTTTGATGAAATCGGCATTGATGATGTGCCACTGGTGGGAGGGAAGAATGCGTCGCTGGGCGAAATGTATCAGCATCTCACCGGCAAGGGCGTCGCCGTCCCGCATGGATTTGCCATTACCGCCTATGCCTACCGCTACCTGCTGAAAGAGGCGGGAGTGGAGCAGCAGATCCGTGACGTACTGGCTGACCTGGATATTGAGGACATGCATAACCTGGCTGAACGGGGGCAGAAATGTCGTGATATTATCCGTACCGCCGAGTTCCCCGATACCCTGCGCGACGCCATTATTGAATCCTACAAAAAAATGGAAGCCGAGTACGGTGAGAATGTGGACGTGGCTGTTCGGTCCTCGGCAACAGCAGAGGATCTGCCCGATGCCTCCTTTGCCGGTCAGCAGGAGACCTATCTCAATATTCACGGCTATGACAACATTATTCATAACTGCCGTAAATGTTTTGCCTCCTTGTTTACCAACCGGGCCATCTCCTATCGTCAGCATCAGGGATTTGGTCAGTTTGATGTGTATCTCTCCATTACCATCCAGAAGATGGCCCGCTCCGACTCCGCATGTTCAGGTGTCATGTTCTCCATTGACACGGAATCCGGTTTTGAAGACGCGGTGTTTATTACCGGTGCCTGGGGACTGGGCGAAAACGTAGTGCAGGGCGCTGTCAACCCGGACGAGTACTACGTCTTCAAGCCGACCCTCAAGGAGGGGAAGAAACCTATTGTCGGTAAAAAGGTCGGCTCCAAAGAGATCAAGATGATCTATGACAATGATTCAGCAACCGATGAGCCGGTCAAGAATATCGACACCACCGAAGAGGAGCGTCAATCTTATGTTGTCAGCGATGACGAAATCCTCCAGCTTGCCAGATGGGCCTGCATTATCGAGGATCATTACGGCAAGGGCATGGACATTGAGTGGGCCAAGGACGGGGACGGTGTCAATGTCGGAACCGGTAACCTGTTCATTGTTCAGGCCCGTCCGGAGACCGTTCACTCCCAGGCCAACAAAGGGGTCATGGAGACCTATAAGCTGAAAGAGCAGGGAACTGTTATTGTCGAAGGTCTGGCAGTCGGTACCAAGATCGGCCAGGGTGTTGCCCACTGTATTGAGGATGTGAAAGATATCTCCACCTTCAAGAAGGGGGAAGTACTGGTCACCGATATGACTGATCCCGACTGGGAACCGATCATGAAGATTGCGGCTGCCATTATCACCAACCGGGGCGGCCGGACCTGCCATGCCGCAATTATCTCCCGTGAGCTTGGTATTCCCTGTGTTATCGGCACCGGCGACGGATCGTTGAAGATCAAGAACGGCCAGGAAATTACCGCCTCATCGGCAGAAGGTGAGACCGGCTATGTCTATGAGGGCCTGCTTGATTTTGAGATCGAAAAAACAGATCTGGGCAACATGCCGGCCACAAAAACAAAAATAATGATGAATCTTGCCATCCCGGAAAAAGCCTTTACCGAGTGCCAGATTCCCAACGATGGTGTCGGCCTTGCCCGGGAAGAGTTTATTATTAACTCCCATATTGGTCTGCATCCGCTGGCCCTGTACAACTATGAAGAACTTAAAAAATCAGATGACCCGGAGAAACAGGAAATCTGCGCCCTGATTGATGCCAAAACCGGGGCCTATGCGGATAAAAAACAGTTTTTCATTGATAAGGTAGCCGAGGGTGTCGGTCGTATTGCGGCTGGTTTTTATCCCAAGGATGTCATTGTCCGCCTCTCCGACTTCAAGAGTAACGAGTATGCCAACCTGGCAGGCGGTACCCTGTATGAACCGGAAGAGGAAAACCCGATGATCGGCTGGCGTGGCGCATCGCGTTATTACGATCCCAAGTATCGTCCCGCCTTTGAGCTGGAGTGCCAGGGATTGTTAAAGGCACGCAACGAGATGGGCCTGACCAACATCAAACTGATGGTGCCGTTCTGCCGGACTCCGGAAGAGGGCAAAAAGGTTATTGAGGTTATGCGTGACTGCGGTCTGGTCCAGGGTGAAAACGACCTGGAGCTGTACGTTATGTGTGAGATCCCCAGTAACGTTATCTCTGCCGACGCCTTTGCCGATATCTTTGACGGTTTTTCAATTGGTTCCAATGACCTGACCCAGCTTACCTACGGTCTTGACCGTGACTCAGGCCTTATCGCCGGTATTGCCGATGAGCGTGATGAGGCGGTGAAAGATATGATCAGGATGGTCATCAAGACAGCCAAGCGCCGCAAAAGAAAGATTGGTATCTGCGGCCAGGGACCGTCTGATTTCCCCGAATTTGCCACCTTCCTGGTTGAGCTTGGTATTGATTCCATGTCGCTTATTCCGGATACGGCCATTAAAACCAGAATGGCTGTACATGAGAAAGAAAAAGAGATGGGTGTTGCACCCTGATCAAAATCAGATGGTGAGGCTGTAGTCAGTCAACCTGTCAGGAATAAAATAAAAAAGGCGGAGCATATGCTCCGCCTTTTTTATTTGGTACCGTATACCGGACCCGTTACCCGTCAATTTTTTCCAGACGCACATCCTGCCTGGGAAATGGTATTGTAATCCCCTCGTCCTTAAAGGCGCTGTGAATCATCCTGAGAAGATTATGGGTCTCACGACCTCTGTCGCGGGGGTCCTGCACCCAGACCAGGAGCTGAAACAGAATGGCTGACTCACCAAAGCTGCGTGCCCGTACCCTGGGTTCCGGTTTTTCGGCCAGGGCATGATTTTCACTGGCAACCTTGATCAGGGTTTTTTCGACCAGGCGCAGGTCACTGTCATAGGCGACTCCGACGTCTATCCGTATCCGGTAGCGGGGTTCGGGCGCGGACTGGTTGATGATCTTGGTGGTGGACATGATCGAGTTGGGGATGGTGATCAGGATGTCGTCGCGCGTCTTGATCTTGGTTGAGCGAATGCCTACCTCCACCACTTCACCCCGCTCACCGCTGTCCAGAATAATATAATCACCCACCTTATACGCGGCATCAATAAACAGGGCAATCCCGCCAAAGAAGTTGGCAAGGGTATCTCGGGCTGCCAGGGCAATGGCAATGCCGATAATTCCTGCCGATGCAAACAGCGGCGTCAGGTTGACCTTCCAGATGACCAGTCCCCATAAAATCCCGGTGAACAGAATAATAATACGGGAGATGTTCTTGATCATGTAGAAATGGGTCTTGTCGATCTTTTTCAGCACCCAGCTCATGTTGTTTTCGTCCATGGCTGTGATCTCCCGGATCAGGGAAATCCACCATACAGCCAGGATGAGGGTCTTGATGAGATCAGGCAGCACCGAGTTCCAGGGCGGGGGAGGCAGTGGTGCCGTCAGTGCGGCGTGCATGAAGCCGAGCAGGAAAATCGACCAGCAGATCGGTCGGTGGATGATCTCAATGATACGCTCGTCCGCCTGCCAGTGTGTCCGGTTGGCAATCCGGATAAGGAGGCGGTCGATAAAGAGATCTGCGGCCTTGGCTAAAATGGCGTAGACAAAAATCAGCAGCAGGCGCTGGCCCGGATGGTACTGGTTGATCTCGTTTAACGAGTAGGAGAGCTGGGTCTTGAGAATTGCCAGTATTGTCCCGTAATCCATGAGGTGGTATCCGTCCCCGTTTTCAGGAGGTCTGCTCTTTGTTTAAGGGAGCAGCCTCGTCAATAAGCATGATGGGAATACCATCCCGAATTTCATAGACAAGTTGACAGTTCTCACAGATAAGGCCGGTTTCGTCTTCATTGAGTCGGACCGGTCCCTTGCATTTCGGGCAGGCGATGATGTCTAATAATTCCTGTTTGATCATAATGTTTTTCAGGTAGAGGTTTATTGCCGGGAGCAGGGATGCAGCACTCCTTTACCCGACGGATAGATTGTATTGTTACAGCCGGTAATTCAAAGTTGTTTTCTGCTTACGTACAAAGCTCAGCCAGTAAAAAAAATCTCTGGATGCCCGGATAACAACACTCGGGCATGACGGGGGCGAACAACACCGTGGGGCTCACTACTGCTGGAGCAGGCTTGCAGTCTGGTCCTCTTGTTTCTGACAAAGTTGTCGTCTTCACAACAGTTCATCGGAACCGGTAAAGCTGTGAACAACCAGCTGAGAAATTTATTTTAACTGGGGTATGCACTTAACTCCAGCACATACCATTTTTTGTGGTTGATGGTGTCTTTTGGATCGAAGTCTACGCTATCTCCGGCCAACAGCATGCCGGAATGACGGATTTGAAGATATTTCCGATCGTCATCCCCGAATGTAGTTATCGGGGATCCAGTCTTT
>WFRY01000457.1 GCA_015486315.1 Desulfobulbaceae bacterium | reverse complement strand
GTTGAACCGGTTGAGGCATATATCTTTTCCCGGGAGCTCCTGCAGCAGCGAAATGTTATCCAGCACGACCCGGCATCATTTTCCCTGGTCGTGCAGGTATTGTGCGGCCTGCGTGCCGGTGGTTTTCTTCCCATGCCTGTAGAAAATGAGGTGCCGCCGTTTTCCATAAACTTTATTTACAATATCTGCAGGGATCATAGAATTCCCTGCCGGAGTTATGAGGAGATCATAAAAAAGCTGAAGACACTTGACTTTAAGCATTTTGCCTTGCATCACCAGGACATAATGGATATGGAAAACAGTGTACGGCAGCATATGTTTGCATGTGTTACCGAGATAATCTGGCGTCATCCGGATATTCATCCGGATCATTTTAAATTCATTCGCGGCATGTGCCTGATTGATACAGGTTGCTGGAAGCGATGCCAGGAATGGGATAATGTTTTTTCTTTTTATGACCCTGAGGACGGATATATTAAAATCCGTCGAGATCAGTCTGAAGACCTCAATCGCCTGGAGATGGCTTTTTTAGTCGGTCTGGGCCAGTCGCTTCTCGGCAACTATGTCGAGGAAAAGCGGTTGGAAGATGTTTTTTTTCAGGACAGAAAGGTGGGCCGAATCTACTGTCTGACGGTGAGAGATGACCCGCAGTTATCCTGCTTTTTTTCCCCGGAACAGCTGGATGTTTATCTGAATCTCTGCAGGATGTATCCATTACCGGGACACAATCGTTTTTATACCCGCGTGGTAAGCGGGGAAGAGGGCTTTACCCCGCCCGGCCTCCTGTTCGGCCTGTTTTTTGTCTGGTATCTGGATAATCGATTTGCGCCGAACATTGATTATAAAATGTCGATCATGAAAAATGAGCTTTCCTACCTGATTCCGGAACAGGTTAAAATTGTGGGCAGAAGGAAACAGTTGATCCGTTTTTTCAGAGAAATTGTTTTTCGCAGGCATCTGCCGAAAATCAAATTGACAGCATAACCATGGCCTCCCTGGATAAAATCGAAGCAGATGCTTAAAAATAACGATGTCGTTGATGGTGATGTTTTGAGCCGGAACTGTCGGATTGAGGAACTGACCAGGCAGCTTGCCCGGGAGAGAAGCCTTCGCAAATCCCTCCAGGAGGCGCAGCAGAATGGACACCGGGAATGGAAGGCTACCTTTGATGCCATTGAAGAACCAATTGTTATCCTGGATAAAAACCGGGAAGTCGTCAAGGCCAATGACGCTGCCCGGGCATTAGTGTCATCGGGGACTGGAGATATCATCGGCCGGAAATGTTACCAGCTTTTTATCGGCACCGATTCACGATGTGCCGACTGCCTGCTTGAGCGGGTTAAGCACAGCGGCACCCGACAGGAAATAGATATTGAACGTCCATTTTTAGGCAAGACTCTGCGGGTTTCCTGTGCGCCCATATTCTATGAGCAGGAACTGGTGGGCTATATTCATTCCGCCCGTGATATCAGTCATCAGCGAAGTCTGGAAAAACAGCTGGTCCAGGCACAGAAAATGGAGGCTATCGCCACTCTGGCCGGGGGGATTGCCCATGATTTTAATAATATATTAGGGGCGATCCTCGGTAATGCCGATCTCCTTCTCTACCGTCTTCCCGACAGCTTCACCGAGGCGACAAATGGCGTCTCTCAGATCAGTGTAGTGGAAGTTCAGGAACATCTTGCAGCCATAAGAAAGGCCAGTTTACGGGCCAAGGAACTGGTGAGCCAGATTCTTGCTTTCAGCAGGCAAACGGCTGCTGAAAGCAGGGATGTTATCATTACTCCGGTAATTAAAGAGGCTGTAAAACTGCTCAAATCATCTCTCCCGGCAACCATTGAACTGCATATTGCCATTGCTCCGGACATCGGCTGTATTTACGCAGATCCCACCCAGATTCAGCAGGTATTGATGAACCTCTGCACCAATGCTGTTGACGCCCTTGAAAAGCAGCATGGACGGATTGATATTTCTTTATGTGAGGTAACAATCGATTCCCGCCGACAGCTGCCCTCTTCCGGCTTGAAAAGGGGAGAATACGTTGTCCTCAGTGTACGCGATAACGGTATCGGCATGAGCGATGACATCAAAGATCGTATTTTTGAGCCTTTTTTTACCACCCGCGAGGTGGGAGAGGGAACCGGCATGGGGCTGGCTGTGCTGCACGGGATTGTTACGGCGCATAATGGTGTTGTTGTTGTTCGTTCGAAACCGGGAGAAGGTTCCGAGTTCAGTGTATATTTTCCTAAAATAGCCCCCCCGGAAAAGAAGAATGGAAAAGATGACAAAACCCGCCTGCCAACAGGTTCGGAAACCATTATTTTTGCCGATGACGAGGAAGATATTGTTAAAATGCTCACCATGATGTTACAACATCTTGGATACAATGTTATTCCGGTTAGCGGAGGCGAACAGGTTCTTTCATATCTGGAAAACCATCTGCAGGAGGTCGATTTGATTATTACCGACCAGACCATGCATGAAATGACCGGCCTTGAACTTGCGGAAAAGGTACATGATCTGCGGCAGGATTTACCGATTATTCTCTGTTCCGGATACAGTGAAACACTGGACAATAACAGTGCGGAAAAGCTGGGAATAAAAAAATTTCTTGCCAAACCTATTACGATGAAAGATCTTGCCGAAACCATTTGTCAGGTTTTTGCCGAGAGAGAATAACCATGCGGATACTTGTTATAGACGATGATGAGCAGATGCGTATTCTGCTCATCAAGACCATGCAATGGGCAGGATATGAAGTCATGGCGGCGGAAAACGGACGTCTGGGGCTTGAACTGTTTGAAGAACAGCCTGCCGACTTGATCATCACCGACCTTATCATGCCGGAGCAGGAAGGGTTGGAGACCATCCGCATAATGAAGCAGAACCATCCGGCTGTTAAAATTATAGCCATTTCCGGTGGCGGCAGAATAGGACCGGATGCCTACCTGCCTGCGGCCAGGGAACTCGGCGCTGACCGGGTTTTTGCAAAACCTTTTGAGGTCAAGGAACTGATTGCTGCTGTCCACGATTTATTGGCCGATGACGGCACAATCCCGCAACGTGGAAAAAACTGACCTTTTTTTCACCTCTTGTTTTTTCCTGTAATACTATCCGTACCAGGTTATCCGATAATAGATCATCATGTACCTTGCCCGTCGTTTTATAAATAACCGGCTCCATTATGTGCTGCGGGAGTCTTTTTTAGAAGGTGAAATTCTCAGAAATCGGGATCTGATCGATCTTGGCTCTGATCCGGAAGAATTCATTGTTTATCCCGGCGGTTCTTCATTCTATATTGACGATCTCATTTTTGACCGCTTGAAAAAATCAGGTTTTTCTGTTGATTACGACGAGGTTGAATCATTTTTTCTGCCCTTTCTCGATCCGTACATCCGAACCAGGATTGATCCTTTTTTAAACAGGACAACGAACATGGGCTGGAAGCGGATGGATACACAGACCAGGCAGCGTATCTTCCGTGACACGCACATCTTTGACCGGCGGCGGATTCATTTCCTTCGTTTTGGCCAGACTGATCTGCGTGAGGTTGACCGATCCCCTTCTCTGTTCAAGATCCTGCTCGATAAATCGCGGGATGAACTGGAGCAGTTGATACTTGCAGGTGAGCAGGAGTTACGTCCCCAGGAGTATAAGCGTTATATTTTTGCCATCTTTGATCTGCAGCAATTTTTCAGTGAAGCCAGTGCCCGTACCATGCCCCATGCCCTGGACAGTGACAGAGTTGATGACTATTTCTTAAAGGAAATATGCAGGATAGACAGTGACAGGGAATTCTGGAAGGGAATGAATCGAGGTAAAGGCCTGGTCTCCTACATGATCCGCTATGTGATCATGTTCTTTGATTATTCCTTTGCCGGAGGCCAGACCTGGAGTGAGTTTGCCAGGGCCAACTTCGGCAGCAGTCACGGTGCAGGACCGCTTAAAGGTGCCCGCCGTATGTCCATGAAAGAGGTGACAACGGTTTTTGGTATCAAACAGAGTGAGCTTGCTGCTCTGAGCAGATCGGCTCTGACCAGATTGTATCGTAAAAAAGCCCAGCAGATGCATCCTGATAAGGGCGGAGATCATGAGCAGTTTATTGAGTTGACCACTGCCTATAATGAACTGCTGCGTACCAAGTCCGGTTGAAGAAGAGAGAGACTTGCAGAAACAGGCGACGAATATGGGGTACGTTCCGGGCACGCCATTTTTGCGGATTAAACGTAAGCGCTCCATGAACACCCTGCTGCACGCGTTCAAGTCCCCAGATATACAGGGGTATTATCTTGAGCCTTGATCACGCACAGCAGGGTGTTCCTGAAACGCTTACATTCCGAGGTGCTATCATGTCAAGAGTGTGGTTAATGAAGCGCTTACGATTAAACGGTGAATTCCATAAAGGGTGAGAGTTTGGGAAAGATCCGCCCGGATCTCCGAACATTGCTTCGTCTGATTAGCCCTGTATTTCGTCGTTACCGACTTCGCCTCCTTATCGGTTTTCTGGCCCTGTTAGGGGTCGACTTCCTCCAGCTTACCATTCCCCGGTATCTGAAAAAAGGTGTTGACGCGCTGGCCGATGGATCAGCAGACAGTCACAGCCTGCTTGTAATCGGCGGCTGTATCC
>WFRY01000456.1 GCA_015486315.1 Desulfobulbaceae bacterium | reverse complement strand
TGCGGCAGCGTAGAACGTCTACCTGCAGGACGGTTTCATTACCTGCAGGACGGTAACCGAGTAAACGTAACTCGTAACAATTCAGCAGTGCAGCCAGGTACCCAGGCGTTTATTTTAATCGTAACAATGGATCCCCGATAAAAGCACTCGGTGATGACGATTTAATTACTTGTCACACGAGAATACCGTCATTCCCGCATGCTGTTAGCGGGAATCCAGAAATTTGTTACTTAGAAGGTGGTGCAGAAAACTTGCAAAATCATCATCCTGAACAGTTACCGTAACTCTTAAGATGCAGGGCATTTCATGAAAAAAATATTAGCAGAGATCGTCCGGCGGGATCCGGATCAGAAAGAATACCACCAGGCGGTTTTTGAAGTGCTGGAAACCGTTAAGCCTGTGCTTGACCGTAACCCCGAGTATCGCGGGCAGGCGGTTATCGCACGCATCACGGAGCCTGAGCGGGTTATCATGTTTCGCATTCCCTGGATGGATGACCAGGGCCAGGTCCATGTCAACCGTGGCTTCCGGGTGGAGATGAACTCCGCTATTGGTCCGTATAAGGGGGGATTGCGCTTTCATCCCTCGGTTACCCTGTCGATTATAAAATTTCTTGCCTTTGAACAGGTCTTTAAAAACAGCCTGACCACCCTGCAGATGGGCGGCGGCAAGGGAGGATCTGATTTTAATCCCAAGGGCAGGTCCGATGCAGAGGTCATGCGGTTCTGTCAGGCCTTCATGACGGAGCTGGCCCGTCATATCGGCCCCAATACCGATGTGCCGGCCGGAGATATCGGGGTTGGTGCCCGGGAGATCGGCTACTTATTCGGGATGTATAAAAAACTTCGTAATGAGTTTACCGGGGTGCTCACCGGCAAAAGTCTGGCCTGGGGCGGCAGTTTGATCCGGCCCGAGGCAACCGGTTACGGGGTGGTTTACTTTGCCGCGGAGATGCTGGCCCATGCCGGTGATTCACTTAAGGGGAAAAATTGCCTGGTCTCGGGTTCCGGAAACGTGGCCCAGTACACCACCGAGAAGATTCTTGAGATGGGCGGCCGGGTACTGACCCTGTCAGACTCCTCCGGCTATATCTATGATGAAGAGGGGTTTGATGAGGATAAACTGAAGTTTGTCATGCATCTGAAGAATATTCAGCGGGGCCGCATCCGTGAGTACTGTGAAAAGTATTCCGGGGCAGTCTATACGGAAATTGATCCGGCCCTGGATTACAATCCTCTCTGGACGCATCGGGCAGACTGTTCCATGCCGGCTGCCACCCAGAACGAGATCAATGAAAAAGATGCTCAGAACCTGGTCGGCGGCGGCGTGCGTCTGATATGTGAAGGGGCTAATATGCCCTCTACTCCCAGTGCAATTTCCGTTTTTCTGGATAATGATGTATTATACGGGCCGAGCAAGGCTGCCAACGCCGGCGGAGTTGCGGTCTCAGGCCTTGAAATGGCCCAGAATTCGATGCGGCTTTCCTGGCCCAGGGAAGAGGTGGAGGGCCGGTTGAAGCAGATTATGAAATCCATCCACTGCACCTGCACCAGCGCTGCAGAAGAATATGGTATGCCGGGCAACTATATGGCAGGGGCCAATATCGCCGGTTTTGTCAAGGTGGTGAATGCCATGCTGGATCAGGGATTGGTTTGAGCAAAGGGTAAGCACTCCATGAACACCCTGCTGCACGCGTTCAAGTCCCCAGATATACAGGGGTATTATCGGGGGACTTGATCACGCACAGCAGGACGTTCCTGAAGCGCTTACATTCTGAAGTGTTATCAAGTCAAGAGTGGAGTTCATGAAGCGTTTACAGCAAAGGTATCCGGCAGCAGGTACCAGTACAGGCCTGATCTTGTCTATAAAATGACGATACGTGAGCCATATCAACAGGTTCCTCCGGATATCGGAGAAAACCTTGAACAATACTTTATCGATATTTCGGCCGGTTGTCCCTACGGACTGCCACATAAAGCGGTGTATCATCAGGCTCTTTTCGGCCCGCTCGATATGTCTACAATGGGTGTTTTCCTGGCGAACGGCTATCGTCGTAACGGTAACTGCATGTACTCCATGCACTGCCCGGGCTGTAAAGAATGTGTCCCCCTTCGTCTGAATCCGGAGACTTTTACACCTAATCGCAACCAGAAGCGGGTTTGGAAAAAGAACCGGGACGTGACTGTCGGCGTGGCTCCACTGACTATGTCTGACGAAAATCTTTCCCTGCTGGATCGTTTTTTAAGAAACCGCTTCCCGGAGGGGAAATCAACCGCTGAGAGCTATTACACCGGTTTTTTTATTACTTCCATTACCCGTTGTTTTGAAATCCGCTACCGGGTAGATGATAAACTCCTCGGAGTGGCAGTAGTGGATGGTTCCGACCACTGGCTCAACGCCGTCTATTTCTACTTTGACCCTGACGAGTCCCGGCGCAGTCCCGGTACCTTGAATATCCTGCAACTGGTAAAATTCTGTCAAAGTCACAGGATAAATCCGTTATACCTGGGCTATTGGATAGAGAGTGTTCAGGCCATGCAATACAAGTCGGCCTTCAGACCCCATGAAATATTAGTCGATGATTGCTGGAAAACCGTCCGTCGCTGAAATGGAATCAGCCACGTACTGTTTTTTCCTTGACATTGGCAGGTAATCTCTCTATTTTCCCTCTCACATTCCAACGTGCTGGGGGATGGTCTAATGGCAAGACAGCGGACTCTGACTCCGCTTATCGGGGTTCGAATCCCTGTCCCCCAGCCAGTTTCTGCTATTTTATCAATGGCTTCATCTCGTTTCTAAAGCAACTTTCCGCTCGAATTCATAAGTGACACACACACAGGTGACACCTGAATGGGTTCCATATACTCCGTCCTGTTTTTTTTTCAGATGCCCATGTACGTGCTTCTTTTTTTGTGCCAAAAGTTAGAGTTACAGGTTCTTTGGCCTTTTGCTGGAGCAGGCTTGCAGCCTGGTCCTCTTGTTTATGACAAAGATGTCGTCTGCAGAGTATAGTTCACCAAATCCGGCTGGTTAATATCGCTGATGGTCTGGAACTTGATTGAGCACACCCTTCGGCAATACATCAAGGAATGCGAGCTTACTCTTCCCGGCTGGGACAAGAAGCAGACCACGCGTCCAACGGCGTTCATGATGAGTACAAAATTTATGGGCTTTCAGTTAAGAGTTATTTCAGGTAGTTGAAATACAGTCATTACACCATATCCCGAATACCTGCCTGCTCCGGGAGCAGGGGTCAAAGCCCCCTGCGGGCTCATTAATTATTTGAGTAACAGTCGATAAATCAAGGGCAGGATCTTGATGGCATTTGCAGGCGCAGGGATCTCGGTAAGATAGATATTGTTTTCCGCAATCCAGGCAACGTGGTTCCCGCTGATGACCGGGTTTGTCTCATCTCTGTCACTGGTGGTAAGTTGTGTGTAACCATGAGCAGGGGAGTGGAGAAAGATTTCCCGGTTGGGTCCGCTGTAGCGCGAAAGAACAGTATATTTTCCGTCAACCTGAGGATTGGCATACCAGACAAAATCAGTTGGGGCAGGGGTGGCCTGGGGCTGAGCATCGGCAGTCTCGTAGATGAAAATGGTCTTGTCACTGTCCTGATTTACCTTTGCCTGCTGAAAGACTATCCGGCTGCCGGAGATACGGGGTTGGCTGCTGTTGAACTCCGGATCAGATATCACCGTGGGACCGGTCAGGTTGACGGCATTATACAGGAGTATCTGCCTCGGAAGAACATCCTGGTCAATTTCCTGACTGCTCCAGATAATATTTCCTGCCGCCACTGCCGGAGAAAAATTATCTCCATCATCTATCAGCGAAATCTGCAACCCCCCCAGGGGAATGGTACCATTCAACTGATAGAGAAAGATCTGATTGCCGACTAATTGCTCTGCCACTATCATGCCGTTTTTCTGCCAGACAATGTATGTACCGTCCGTTTCCGGTTCAATGTCGTCGAGTGTATCATCGGTCACTTGAACGACGACCTTCCGGATCAGATCATAGGCAAAGATTTCCCAGTCATCCGTTGTTGATGTCGATCCCGGCAGGCCGCCCCTTGCCTGCCAGACCAGGCAGTTTCCCTGCAGTGAGGGATTGCTGTTGCCGGTGATCGACGAGAGCGAGCCGGTATCCCATACAGGCGTTGTTTCCGCCTGCACCCTGTCGGCAACAAGGGGAGGAACGACCAGGGACAGGATGATGAGTAATAATGTATATTTCATAACAGATGCTACAGGTTGTTATTTTTTTTATTGTTGTTGACCAATTTTCTGTTACCAGGAGATGGGATTGCTGCCACCGTAGGCACCCATTTCGCCATTGTCATTGGCGCCGGTTTTTGCCGGTGACCCGGCCTGCAGCCTGTACTCCTGCCTGTTGATGAAGAGAGGGTCTGTGAAAATTTCATGGGGATTTCCTACCCAGCCTGAACCTGAGTTTATCTGGCAACTCTGGATTTGAGGAGGAGCAAAGACCCCGCTTTTATTATTGTCAAAGTAGAGATTGTAATCTCTTGATGTGGCGCACACTGCATCTCTTACGCCGGTTCGGGCGTTAGAGGCAAGAATATTATTTTGAATAAAGGTAGGAGTCTGGTTTTGGTCTTCATTTGCCAGTGGCGGGTCGGAAAAGCTCCGCCCGTCCATAGTATTAATGTCATCATAATAGATGCCGGCACCATATTGTCTGTCATCAATAACATAAGAGCCATTATCGACCACTGTATTGTTGGTAATGGAGGATATACCCCATGCATTGCTGAACGGCTCATAGGGATCAGTGTCATCACCGCTGAAGCGTATGCCCGAGCGGGCATTATGGTGAATCAGGTTGTTGGCAATGGTACCCGAGGCATGATCCAGCCGCAGTCCGGAAAAGTTGTTATAGACCTTGTTTCGGCTGATGGTCAGCGTTACCGGGCCGTTATCTCTGATAAATTTGATGGACATGGGCGGCGGATTCGGGTTGGGAAATATTTCCGGCCAGGTTCCGGTAAAGATACCGGCGGCACCGACGTTGTCGTGGATATCATTTTCCGTGATAACGGCTGTGCAGGCATTAAAGAAGGCAATTCCTGCTTTTTCGTTTTGATAGATGGTGTTGCCGTCAACGGTAATAACTCCACTGGCATTGTCTATGACCGAAATACCCGCTTTTTCATTGTTATGAATGGAGTTGCCGCTGATGGTAACGGCACCGGATGAGGCCAGACCGTTTTCGATTGTCTGGTTTTCGGCAACAAAAAAGGTAATGCCGCCCAGGCCGTTTTGATAAATTTCATTATTGATGCCGACCGTCAGCGGAGAGGCCCCGCCGATATTTATTCCCGAGGCAAAATTGTCATGGATGGAGTTGCGGCTTATGTGAGGAGCTGTTGTGGCAACACTTTCAAGCAGGATACCGGTCAGGCCGTTGCTGAAGATGTTGTTGTTATCAATGCTGACGTTCTGCAGGTCTTTAAGCCGGATACCGGCACCTGCCGTTCCCCATTGGCCGTTGTTGGATATAGTGTTGGCCGCTGTTCCGTCGCCTCCTATTAGAAGCGTGTTGCCCGTACCTGTCCCGACGAGATGCATACCGGCGCTGCCGTTAGTGTCAATTGTGTTGCCCTGGATTGTAATTGAGGCCCCCGAGATGGTACCATCAGCAGTGCTGATACCTGCACGGCTGGTATTCGTAATTGTATTTGCTATGATCTGTATCGCCAACTGGTCGTTTAAACGGATACCTGACCAGGCAACTTCATGCCCTGCTACCTGGGCATCCGTAATCTCACAGTTTGTGATCACAATTCCGTTTCCGGGGCCGACAACCTTTACAATGGTATGTTCGGTTGAGGAGGGCGTGGATGAGTAATCAATTAAGAAGCCGTCAATGGAAGCGTTGTCGACCGCGTCAAAAAGGACCGGAATGCCGGCGGATGTAGAAATTATTTTTGGTTGTTCCGCCGTGATGTTGCGCAGGGTAACACCGGTTTTCATACTCAGCTGTTCATCATAGGTACCGGCGTGAACATAGACCGTATCACCACTGGCTGCTGCGTTGATTCCATCCTGTATTGCGCAGAATGGATCGGCTGCAGTACCTGTTCCCGCCAGGGGACATGTATTGTCGTCGACAAAGATGTCGGCAGCGAAACAGACTGCTCCGGCATGAAAAAAAACAATCCCGAAAAGGAGGATGGTAACATATTGTATCTTTTGATTCTTTTTTTGTTCTGTTCTCATCTTGGTTACGATCAGTGATGTTACGAAAATTGTGCTTCCACCTGTCCACCTGAATAATTACAATTTTACCATCTATTATATACCATATTTCATGACACTTTTGTATTTTTATGGGGCTGTCCGGTAAATTTTAAAAAAAATTATTAATACCAATACGATGCCTGAGCTAAAATGGATATTTTCCGGCATTATAACCTGAGGCCTGACTGCTCCATCAGGATGAAATTCTTTTGCCGGCTTTACCGTTCAGGTTTTGTGAAGATTTAATTGACATTCGATTTTTCGGGCTGTATGGTGTTACGAAATAATAAAAGGTAACATTTGATTGGCGTGTGAGGCTGTACCTGATTTGTTTCTGATGAGGTATGAAACTCAGCTGAGAAAACAGTGGTTCTCGTAATAAACTGAAATTATTACAGATTGTATGGGCGTGCTCCTGCGTGCTCCTACCCATAATGTAATTATCCGGCAGAGCTTTGTACGTAATAAGATTTTTGTTTTCAGTAGGAACTGTTTTTGAGCTGGATCTGCTTGAAACAGGATGCTTGGAACGGGGAATAAATAAAATACAGGTTATTTATTCCCCGTTCCCTAACTCAAGGAGGAGAGTATTATGCAAAGGATGGTATTGTTTCTGACTGTTATGTTTTGTCCACTGGTATTTACAGTCCAGTCCATGGCTCATTATGGAATGATTATTCCGTCTGATCAAATTATCAGCCCGGAAGACAACAAAACGGTTACACTTGATTTACGTTTCTGGCATCCCATGGAGGGGATCCCCATGCCCCTGGCAAAACCGGTTCATTTTGATGTCACGGCCAATGGAAAAAAGATAGATCTCCTTGATACACTGCAGTCAAAAACGGTAAAGGATAATCAGACCTGGACTTCAGAGTATAAGATTAAGCGGCCCGGCCTCTATGTGTTCAGCATGGAACCGCAGCCTTACTGGGAACCTGCTGAAGATAAATATATTATTCATTACACCAAAGCTGTTGTTACCGCCTTTGGCAACGATGAGGGGTGGGATGAGCCCATTGGCCTGAAAACTGAAATTGTTCCCCTTGCCAAACCTTTTGCCCAGTATACCGGTAATGTTTTCCAGGGAATTGTCCAGGTAAACGGTAAACCGGTACCATATTCGGAAGTAGAGGTTGAATTCTATAATCAGGATGGTACATATCATGCTCCCAATGATTATCTGGTAACTCAAACCATCAAGGCGGATTCAAACGGGGTCTTTACCTATGCCGTGCCTAAGGCGGGCTGGTGGGGATTTGCCGCCTTGAATCCATCCGACACCCCCATCAAACATGATGGACAGGATAAAGAGGTTGAACTGGGAGCTGTCCTGTGGATTAATTTTGTAGATATGTAAGCACTCCATGAACGCCCTGCTGCACGCGCGTAAGTTACCAAGGTATACAGGGTATTATCGGGTGTCTTGATCCACGCACGGCAGGGCATTCCTGAAACGCCTATATTCTGAGTGTTATCAATTCAAGAGTGACGTTAATGAAGCGTTTATGTAGATATGAAGTAACTGTTCAGCTGTCCCCCGTCTCGAAGTCGGGGCTTATGTAGGGCGACCAGGTCGCCTCACGTAAACGGTAACACCGGATAAGGTAACTATCAGGAGAAAAAACTTATGACCGAGGGTGGTACTCAGAAAAAAATAATCAGAGAAGTGCTGGTGGTTCCGCTGGCAGCACGTCGTGAAGCCCTGATTCTTTTAGTTGTCATCAGCCTGATTATTCTGCTCATGGCCCTGCGTTTTTCTCTGGTCCGTTCCGTTGATACCGGGAATACCTTGAAAAGTTACCAGTTATCTGATTTGTATTTACAGAATCAGGCTCCAGTACTTTATCGTGCCCTCCTTGGCAGTGTGGCTGATATCCTTGACCTTCGAGAGGAGAACGGCAGCTGGCCGGATATTGATCTGCTTAAG
>WFRY01000455.1 GCA_015486315.1 Desulfobulbaceae bacterium | reverse complement strand
CTGCTCCTTAAAAGATGGATAGAGGATTTAAGACTGTGTCGAAGTCTCCGCTTATCTGCGCCCTGGTCCCAATCAGATTCGCCTGACTCGATTTCTGTACGTCGCCCCGCAATAAAAGGGGTCAGAGTAAAATTAAATTAATCGTTGTTTCATGCAGTTAAGGATAAAGTAGTTTTACTCTGACCCTAATTACTCTAATTACTCGATCATGGAAGCGCAGACGCTGCTCTGCCTCCCGGTCCCTTTATTTGCAGGTTTCACAGAAGTGTAGACTTCGAAAAGTCTTCTTCTCCACAATTCCCACAAGGCGGGAGGCAGGCGGCCATTGAACCTCGGCAGCTGACATGCTATACTTATTAATAACAAGCACACAGCTTCTCGTTATCCGTCCTGCAGCCTGTTGAAGAGGTTTTCCATGAACGAACATGTTAGTTCAGCTCTTTTTGTCTACGTCCCGGAGACAGAGCATTATTGCAGGCAACTGCTGGAAAATCCCTTTCAGGTCGCGGTCACCCATGTTCCCCTTGCTGCCTTTTTGGAGGAACCCAAGGGTTTTCTTGCCGGTACTGGTCATGTTGTTTTTTCCGGACCGCTTGAAGATTTTAAACGTATCATCCGCCTGGCCACCCAGTATGAGTTCAGTGTTGGCCTGGTTCCCATGGCTGAACAGAAACGACTTGTTCGATGCTATGACCTTCCCGGTCAACCTGAGGCTGCCATTGATCTTGCCCTGCGGAGCGATGGCCAGATGATGGATCTCATTCTCTGCAATGATGAAATTCTCTTATTCAAGGCAACAATCGGACGCCTGCCTTTACTTGACGTGTCCAAGGACTCCGGCCCGATCGTTATGGTCGGAGAGGCATTCAAAAAAATTATCGGCCTGCGACTGCTTAAATTCACCTTCAAAACCGGTGAGGGCACCAAGGTCAAGACAGCTGCCTGCGGCTGTATGATTATCCAGCGCCATAAACGTTCATTGGCTTCACGCCTGATTGCCCACGACAGCTCTCTTACCGACGGCATGATATCTTTGATTGTGTCTGCGCCGCTTTCCATTACCGAGTATGTAAAATTTCTGTTCCAAGCCTGTAGGAGAAGAGATACTGAACGATATTTTCCCAGCACCATCGGTTACATCAAGACAGCGCAGATCGATATTGAAACGGAACAAGAGCTTACGGTAACCATTGATGAGCAACAGGTAGTCCATACGCCGCTGCACTGTACAACACTTCCCCTGGCCATACGGATTAATGTTGGGGAAGCCCTGCGGGAAAAAGAGAAACCGGCACAAGTGATCAAAGAGGAGATCAGGAAAGATAATCTGCCCACAGGTAAAGAGATGATCTCCAAGGCGACCAGGAAAAATATACCTTTTTTTGCCTATGCCTCGGAAGAACGCTTTCGCGACCTGTTCACTTCCCTGCGCACGGATGCTGAAATAACCCCGGCCTACCTGGTTCTTATTCTGCTCAGCACCATGCTGGCCACTGTGGGATTGTATCTCAGCAGTTCCTCGGTAGTCATTGGTGCCATGCTGCTGGCTCCGCTGATGGCCCCGATTATAGCCCTGGCCATGGCTCTGCTCAGGACGGATACAAAAATGGCAAAACGTTCTACGGGAACGATTGTTGTCGGTATCATCCTGGCCCTGTCTGCATCGGCCCTGATCAGTAAAATTTTCCCGTACGAGCCCATAACTCCGGAAATGCTCGCCCGGCTTAATCCATCGCTGCTCGATCTGGCCGTGGCTCTCTTTGCCGGCATTGCCGGGGCCTATACCAAGTCATTTAAAGAAATTCTGCAGAGCCTGGCCGGTGTGGCCATTGCCGTGGCCCTGGTTCCACCGTTGGCAGTAGCCGGAATTGGTCTTGGCCGGGGGGACCTATTTTTCTTTGCCCAGGCCTTTCTTCTGTTTTCCACCAACCTGATCGGCATCACCCTTGCTGCAACCTTTACCTTCAGGGCCCTGGGGTACTCTGCCGTGGTCGGCAGCAAACGAAGCCTGACCTTTGTGGCACTGATTATGCTCCTGATTTCAATTCCCCTGTACATTTCGTACCAGCAGATTGTCGATAAAACAATTTTTGAGCGGAACTGGCGCCAGGAGCGATTCCTGGTCAATGATAAATACCTTATCATTCAGAAGGCGGACGTGGTTCACTACCGGGACAAGGAAGTTCTCACCATGGACATCCTGGCCCGGGAGCCGCTGAACAGGAACGATCTGGCCCAGCTTAAACGAAAAATCCAGTCCAACTTTTCCAAGGAACTAGTGATCCGTGCACAAGTACTCTACATTCCCTGACAAGCGATGAAATACGGTTTTTCTATTCTCCTGGCCTTTCTGTGGTTGTCTATGATAGCCGGATGTGACCGTCCAACTGTTATAAAACCCAGCGGCAATACGATCAAGATCGGCGTGATCGGTCCCTTTTCCGGTCCAGAACGTTCCATGGGTGAAGATGGTCTCAGGGGAATACGAACCGTCATGCAAATACAGCCCTACCTTGACAACGGCGACAAGGTTGAGTTGGTTATCGAGGACGATAAAAGCAAACCGGACCTGAGTGTAAAAGGACTGAAAAAATTAGCAACGGAAGACAAAGTCTCGGCCATCCTGCTTCTGTCGAGCAGCGCAGCGGGTTTGGCGGTGAATGAACTTGCAGACAGTTACCAGGTACCTGTTCTTGTCCTTCTGGCCTCTCACCCTGATATCGCTAAAGATAAAAAATATGTCAGCCAGCTCATCTTTGACAATACCTTTCAGGGGCGTGTTGCCGCCCTGTTTGTTCGGGACGAGCTGCTGATGAATAGAGTGTCTGTCTTTCACAATCCGGAAAGTTTTCATTCCACCTCCCTGGCCAACGAATTTATCCATAAATTTGAAGCCATTGGCGGCATAATCGTTGCTGATATTCAGGTGACAGATGCTACGGATAATTTCAAAGATACTCTTAAACGTCTGCAGAAACTCAAGACAAAGCTCCTCTATCTCCCGGTTGAAGCAGAAGATTTTGTCCGTATATCCATGGCCCTTGAAGAAATGAACTGGACTCCTGAGCGAATGGGCAGCGACGGCCTGGTTGCCAACGTATTGCGGCAATATCCTGAAGATGCCGACCTGCTGGAAGGGATAATTGATATTGATCTGTATACCAACGACATCCAGGGAACGCCCTTTGGTGAACAGGCAGTCAAGGTATACCGGCAACTCTTTGATAAGCCGGGCAACACCTTTACAGCAGTTGGCGCAGAGGGGTATGCCATTCTCCTGCAATCCATGAACCAATGCACACGTCCCGGTGATGGACAATGCATTAACAGCATGATCCATAACATTGACAGCTTTGAAGGGCTCATGGGTCGGATTTCCATTCTTGCCGACGGAAAGGTTGAGCGACCGCTTATCGTCAACAGGATCAGGAACGGTCGGACGCAGTTTATTGTGAAGGTGTATTAACGGGTGCAGTATAACATCAACTTTTACCAGGGCACAGTGGACCCTTCATTTTTTCAAAAAATAGGCTTCTTGGTGTACCAAAAGAGATAGATGGAAGCGAAATTGAAAATACAGAAAAAGAGATGAACTACCAGAGCAAGGAAACGTGATATTTTTTTAAAACAGAATCTGTTGAAATGAGGAGCAGGTTTTCAATTATACTTTGGGCAATGAGTAGCCTATCAAAAGGGTCTTTATGGATTTCTGGTAATTCATGGACGTAAAGGCCATGGTTCATTTGTATTGGCAAAGGACTAAAATTGTTAATTTCCAACTGTTGCCTGACGAACGAATCGGGCTGATCCGGCAGAGTAAGCTTACCAATACTGCATTTTATTGCCATTTCCCAACCGCTTACAGCACTTAAATAAATGGTATTGTCAGGGTCAACAATAAAATCTCGTGCTATTCCCGATAACTTAGGATTGTCAAGAACCCACCAGAGGAAGGCATGAGTATCAAGGATTGCCTTCATTTGTAAAAACTTTCCAAGATGTCATCCGGCAAAGGGGCGTCAAAATCATCACTCATAGTGACCTGTCCTCTGGCACTACCCGGCTTGCGAGATCTTTTTGGTTTTTCCAGAGCAACAAGTTTTGCCACTGGCTTGCCTGCTCTAGCAATAATGATCTCTTCACCTTTGCTTGCTTGGATTATAAGTTTGGAAAATCGTGTTTTTGCTTCATGAATATTTACTTGCATAAAAACATACTAAACCTAAAAACGGACTAAGTCAAATTATAATTACAATATCTATATACGCCAGCATATGTATGTCTATTTGCGATAGGCCATGGAATGTTTTTTCGTAATTTGTCTTATTAGATTGAGGGACAAATAGGGAGAGAGTATGATAAAAAAACGGCAAAAATACGCCGAACAAAAAAATGCACCCGACTGGCTCACACGTCCAACAGGACCAGAAAAGGGGACAGATTTATTTAATTGCTTCTCGTAACTCAGCTGGCAAAAAAATGTCGGGGCCGTTCGGCGCGAGTACAATGCCAATAAATACATAAAATCCTCCCCCAGAACCAGAACCAAAATCTGACAATTAATACCGCATGTAGTATCATTACATTAATGAAAGATAATAAGTAACTGTTCAGGTCGGTAGATAATGCAAGCCATCGAAATCGATGGGCCG
>WFRY01000454.1 GCA_015486315.1 Desulfobulbaceae bacterium | reverse complement strand
TACTCACAGGGCACCGCATATTTCCGCGTCCAGCCCGGCTTACGTATGACGTATACGCGGCGCCGGACTAGCCACGAAAATCTACGGCACCCTGTGAGTAGTTACAGCGCCGGGGGTATTACAACATAGGTGCTCATGAGGGTGAGTAGTTACCATTTTATTATTGATCGATTCTGCAGCAATACAATATCCTATCTAAAAAACTTAACAGGCCCCTGTCCCCATTATGCAGCGACTGGTAGCACTCCCTTTTTCCACATCGGTTGAAATCGCCTACAAGTCCATCCGGGTCCGGTTTTTCCGTTCGCTGATCACGACCACCAGTCTGGTGCTGGCGGTTGCGTTTCTCTGTTATGTACAGAGCACAACCGATATTGCAAACGGCCTGTTACGCAGCCATATTCCCGGATCAATAGACGCCCTGGCCAAGGCGGGGCATGATGTCCCCCCGGGTGCGACCAGTATCGGCGAAACCGCCAAACAGCAATGGCTGATCTTTCTGTCTCTGCTGGTCTGTGTCGTTGGCATTGTCAACGCCCAGCTGATGGCCGTCACCGAACGATTCCGTGAAATAGGGACCATGAAATGTCTAGGCGCACTGGACCGTTTTATCCTGCGCCTGTTTATGCTGGAGGCGACCATGCTGGGATTTGTCGGTTCCCTGGCCGGGGCCCTGGTAGGTCTGCTGGCAGCCCTGCTCAACTCCGCCCTGATAATCGGGCCCATTATCTTCAGCTCCCTGCCCATTGGAGCGCTGGCCCTGACTGCAGGAAAAGCGATCGCTACCGGCTGCCTGCTCAGCCTCATCGGCGTCACCTACCCGGCCATAACTGCTGCCCGGATGGCACCTGTGGAGGCCATGCGGGTCGAACAGTAACAACCGCTGAAAGGTTGCGGGAAGGACAGCTGTTTTTTCCCTCTTCCCTGTACCTTGAACCTTAAATGTGAACCTTGTATGCAACACACCATAATCCGGACAACGGATATAACAAAAAGTTTTCAACTGGACAAACATACACTGGAAGTCCTGAAGGGCATCAGCCTGACCATTGCCACCGGGCGCTATATCTCAATCATGGGACCTTCCGGTTCCGGAAAGAGTACCCTGTTCAACATGATCGGCGGTCTTGACAAACCAACTTCCGGCAAGGTGTTCATCGACGAGGTGGATATTGCCCAACTGGACGCATACGAACTGGCCTGGCTGCGCTGCCGTAAGATAGGATATATCTTCCAGACCTTTAATCTGATACCGGTCATGACGGCCCTGGAAAACGTTACCCTGCCCATGACCTTCGGCGGCACGGGTGGAGACGAAGCCGTGGAACGTGGCATGGAGCTTCTGAAGCTGGTGGGACTCGATGACCGCTATACCCATAAACCATCAGAACTCTCCGGCGGCCAGCAGCAGCGGGTGGCGGTGGCCCGGGCCCTGGCCAATAACCCGGCCATCATCCTGGCTGATGAACCCACCGGCAACCTGGACCAGAAAACAGGTGAAGAAATTATCACCCTGCTCAAACAGATGAGTGTCGACCGCGGGGTAACGGTTATATCCGCCACCCACGACTTTAAAATGCTCAATGTCTCCGACGAGGTCATATGGATCAGAGACGGCTTGATCGACAAGATTGAGCAGCGTGATGAACTCGACATCTCACTGGGCAATATCGTATGACAGCCGGGAAGAGGGAAATCAGTATAAACAGAAGAGGACTGTCATTGGCTCTGCTTTTGTTCACTCTTTTTCTTCTTCTCCATATACCGACACCGGCCTCTTCAGCAACAGCCGTTATACCCGGAGCAGGCGAAGATGAGCTGAAAAAAACCATTTCCTTCTTTACCGCCCTTGGTGACAGAACTACAGGAACAAAGGGTAACCGGCAGGCGGCAGCCTATATCAGCAAACGGTTGCAGGGTGCTCAACCCGCGCAAATAGATCACCTGGATTTTTTTGTCCCCATGCTCCAGGCCGACCATTCCACACTGGACATTAATGGCCGGACCATCCCTGTCTCTCCCCTGCTCTACAATGCCATTACCCCTGAGAACCTTCCCGAAGAAGGACTTTCAGGTCCCCTTATCTACGTCGGCAACGGTGAACTTGCCGACTTTAACGGCAAACAGGTGCAGGGTGCCATCGTGCTCATGGAATTTGCCTCCGGCCGTAACTGGCTCAATGCCGCATCTCTTGGTGCCTCCGCACTGATTTACATCGGCAGAGGCAATCCCGAACGTAGCCGTTTCATGGAGAAAGAAGAACTTTCACCAATCCAGTTCCCCTGTTTCTACCTGCCGGAACAACGTTTGACGGAGCTTGGTATAAATCCCGCCCTGCTTGAAAATACCCAGGTCCGGTTGCGTTCCTCCATGCGCTGGCAACAGGTGCGGGCGCGCAACATCTATGCCCTGTTTCCCGGCACGGATGAATCCAGGAAAAATGAACTGATCACAACCGAGGCCTTTTACGACTCCAGCAGCTTCCTGCCGAACGAATCTCCCGGTGCCGACGAAGCCCTGTCCATCAGCGGCCTTCTTGCCCTTGCCGACTATCTCCATGACAACCCGCCGACCAGACCTTTTCTCCTCATTGCCTCCGATGCGCACAGCCGGGAACAGGCAGGAATGCGGGAATCAATCTGGGCAGTCAATGCCCGTTCCAAGGACCTGCGTAAGCTGCAGAAAGAACTCAAGGCAAGCAAAAAACAACGCAGGGCATTCCTGCAGGTACTCTCAGACTACTCCGCAGGGGTGGTTATCGACCAGGAACAGGGCCGTCTGATGCAGCAGGCTGTAAATCATACCCTTAAGCAGAAAGTCGACCACTTGTCCACCAGGCTGATGCAGCTCAGAATGGAGTCTGCTGATTCCGGTAATGATGAACATATCAAAAAACTTGCCGAAACCAGATTACTGCTCCGAAGAATCGGCTGGCGAAGTAACTTTGATGATTTAGATGATCAGGAAAAAGCCCTGCTCGCACCGCTGGTTGATCAGGCAGTCAAAATGCACCAGGCCGTGCTCAGCGAGGTCAAAACCCGGGATAAGATGCTCAAAAGTGCCAGACGGCTGCGTTCTCTGACAGCTGATTATGAGCCCGGGGCCATGGTTTCCCTGCATCTCTCCAGCCATGGCTATGGCCTGGCAGCCTTTCATCGCGGCTTTCTCTACCCGTTACGTAAGATCATTAACCGAACCGCAGCCTATCGGGACATCGAAAAAAACCTCCAGCAGACTGCGGCAGAAGCCCCTGTTTCCGCACCGGCCTTCACCTCCACTCTACGGCCGAACCGACTGCAGCCCTGGCAGGACCTACTTCCCGATAAACCCAAAATGGCCGGTGAGGTGGCAAGCCTTGCCGGGCTGCCCGGACTGACCCTGGCCACCATGGGTGATCTGCGCAGCAGCTGGGGTACACCGTGGGATACAGAAGACAATATCAACTGGCAGCAGGCAGCAGCACAGGTGCAGCTGGCCCTGGCAATGGTCGTCGGGCTTGATGGGGCTGAAAAACTGGAGCAGGGCTATATACGCAACGGTTTCTCCACCATAACCGGGAAGACCAGCCTGCTGCTGCATGGCGAGCTCTTTGCCCAGCATCCGGCTGCCGGCACCGTTATTCTGGCATTCCAGGGTCCGGCCCGCTATCATCTGATTACCGATCTACAGGGTCGTTTTCTCCTCAAGGGGGTTGCCGATAAAAAACATGTCCGGGACAAGGTCATCCTGGAAGGATACCGTTTCTCGGAACAGGACGGCTCGGTAATCCGGGCTATTGACAAGAAAAAAACCGGTAAGCCCGCCTACCGGATCAAGATGCGCCGCAAGGCTATGAAAACCGATCTGGTAATGTTTAACTGCCTCCAGACGACGATCTTCAACCTGCTTGAGCCACGTTCCCTGCGCTACATGACCAAGCTGCAACTCATTGACGGTCGACGGGAGGCACCGCCGGTCCGTTACTGGTATTCCCGAATCGACACCCGTTCCTCCATTATCGCCTCCATCTTCCTGGAACCGGAAACCAGACTTAAGCTGACCCTGTCCGATACCGTACTCAACAAAAAAATGATCCTCACCAATGCCGGGCCGGAAGACCCCATGGGATCAGGCTACCGAATCAACGACTATCCGTCCCTTTTTCATACCAACTACCTGGCGGCCCGGGACATGTGGTCCCTGCTCACGCCCCGAATCGCCAACCTGGAGAAACATGGGATTTTCGACCAGCGAATCAGCGAATTGCAAAGGGATGGCCGTAAGGCCCTTGCCCGGGCAGAGACCAGTCTCACGGAAAAGCGTTATGATATCTTTAACGAGGAGGCCAGCCGATCCTGGGCTCTGGCCAGCCGGGTATATGACCATGTAGAACGAACCCAGAAAGATGTTTTATTCGGCGTATTGTTTTATATCGCCCTGTTTGTCCCCTTTGCCTTCTGTATGGAACGGCTGCTGTTCGGCTTCGTGTCCATTTACAAACGGATCATCGGTTTTTCAGGTATTCTGCTCCTGTTAATCCTGCTCATCGCCCGGGTACATCCGGCCTTTCAACTGGCCTACAGCCCGACCGTAGTCATTCTGGCCTTTTTTATCATCGGCCTGTCCGCCCTTGTTACGGTGATCATTGTCCTGCGCTTTGAAGACGAGATGATCCTGCTCCAGCGCCGGGCCTCCCATAAACGGCCGGCGGAAATCAGTTCATGGAAGGCCTTCAGCGCCGCCTTTTTTCTGGGTGTCTCCAACCTGCGCCGCAGGCGTTTGCGGACAACTCTGACCTGCCTGACCCTGATTATCCTCACCTTCACCATCATGAGTTTTACCTCGGTCAAATCCATGCGCCGGCAAAACAGACTCCAGTTCTCCTCAAAATCTCCCTACCAGGGACTGTTGCTGAAAAATATCGACTGGACAAAACTGCCTCCGGACTCCATGCCCATTTTTGGCGCTCTTTTTGACGGTCGGGTTCAGGTTGCCCCCAGAGTCTGGTTGAGCAGTGATGATCCTGCCCGGGCAGCCAGGATAGTTGTCCGATTCCGGGAGGAACCTTTTATTATGCAGGGGCTCACCGGTCTCTCACCCTCCGAACCATCCGTAACAGGAATGGACCGGATCCTCCTTAAAGGACGATGGTTTACAAGAGGGGAAAAAAATGCGGTCATAATTCCACAGGCCCTGGCTGCCCGCCTTGATATCGACCCGGATGACCCGGAGCGCAACACCCTTGATCTATGGGACATAAAACTCAAAATCATCGGTGTTTTTTCAGGAAAACTGCTCCAGCAGCATCCGGATCTTGACGGAGAGATCCTCACCCCGGTTATTTTCCCCAGTGAGAGTTCAATGGAAATGACCGATGTGGAAAAGGACGCACTTGAATCCGGAGAAGATGTCCGCAACTTCCAGGGCCGTTACCATCATCTTGCTGCCGAAAATATTCTTATCATGCCTGCCGCCTCGCTGATGGAACTCGGCGGTTCTCTGCAGGCTGTTGCGCTGAAGCCGCCGGGGACAAACAACGGCAGCCAGGCACGGCAGCTCAGTGACAGATTCGGCCTTGCCCTGTTCAGCGGTGAAAAAGACGGTATCTTTCTCTACAATGCCAGCGACACAGTCAACTATTCCGGCATGCCCAACATTGTCATTCCCCTGCTCATCTCCATCCTGATCGTCTTAAACACTATGATTTCATCGGTCTTTGAACGAAAACGGGAAATTGCCGTCTACACCTCCGTGGGCCTTGCCCCTTCCCACGTCTCATTCCTGTTCATTGCCGAGGCCATGGCCTTTGCAGTCCTGTCCGTCGTCCTCGGCTACCTGCTGGCCCAGAGCAGCGCCGGTTTACTGGCCGGCACTGCTCTGTGGAAGGGGATCACGGTCAACTACTCCTCCACCTCCGGAATTGCGGCCATGATACTGGTCATGGGAGTCGTCCTGCTCTCGGTTATCTATCCATCGCGGGTAGCAGCAAATATTGCCATCCCGGATGTCAACCGGACCTGGAAACTGCCGGAAAGCAATAAGAACACCATTACCGTTACCCTGCCCTTTCTCATGCGCTATCATGAGCATGCATCTATCTGCGGTTTTTTATACACCTACTTACAAGAACATCAGGATGTATCCCATGGAATCTTTTTAACCGGTACGGTTGAACTTGACGAAAGCCCCCGTTACCAGACCGGGTCAATTCCCGTCGTAGGTGCTTCCGAGTGCGTACATATCCAGGCCCTGATATGGCTGGCGCCCTTTGACTTCGGTATTATGCAGAAACTTGATCTCAGATTCTGTCCGGCCACAGAGGGCGAAGATTTTCTGGAAATTACCGCTACCATGCGCAGACAGGCAGGTGAACTGACGCTGTGGCATAGAATCAACACCTCCTTCCTCCATATCCTGCGCAAACAACTGTTGATCTGGCGCTCGCTGGACGATGCAGGACACAGGGAGTATGCTGAGATATTAGATAAGGTTTTGCGGGAAACGAAGCATGAATAACATTCAGACAACAGGTACGCCCCCTGCAGGATCATTTGAGCGGATTTCCTGCTCAATCCTGCCTGCAACGGAGTTATCATGGCTGCAATAAAGATCAAAGCGCTGGAGAAAAAAGGCCATATCATACGGGTCCGGGCCGTTGTTGCAGGATTGATTCTATCAGCGGCACTCTGCGCGCTTACGCCGTTCAACAACATCTATGCGCAGGGAACACCCATTGGCGGCGGCCACTTCCCGCTGGGCCCTTTTTATATCCTCCTGCTGACAACTATACTGGCTGGAGCCATCGCCCGGATACTGCCGAAAGCACGACTGATCACCGGCCGGGAACTGCTGGTCATCTGGATGCAGATGGTACTGGCCTCCGGTATCGCCTATACCGGACTTACCCGTACTTTTTTCATTAATCTCACGGTTCCCTTCCAGTTTGCCACCGCTGAAAACAACTGGCAGCAGATCCTGCAACCCATGCTGCCTGCCTGGCTCTACCCGGGAGAGGGTGCCGTTGCCGGGTTGTACAACGGTCTGGTCGGCGGCAGGGAAATGAACTGGTTTGAACTGATCAAAAACATTCCCTGGCAGGACTGGACGCGACCGCTCATCGCCTGGGGCGTCTTCATCTTTCTCAGCTACATGGTAATGCTCTCCCTGATCAACCTGCTGAGCAGGCAGTGGATTCACAATGAACGAATGAATTTCCCCCTGCTCAGGGTACCGGAAATCATGGAGGGCAATTATGACAACGGCACCCTCTCCTCATTGCTCCTCAATCCTTATCTGCTCTGGGGAATATCCATCCCGGTTATGATTCACCTGTTAGGCGGCTTCCATTACTATTTTCCGTCCGTACCGCAGCTTCCGACCATGGTGCTTGCCGGACCTTATTTCCCGAAATACGGTCTGCTGTCCGGCTTTCATAAACTGAAGATCTACATCTATCCTGTTTTTATCGGTTTTGCCTTTCTCACCGCCCGCCAGATTTCACTGTCCTTCTGGCTCTTTTTTCTGTTAGGCGGCCTGCTCTACGGCCTCTTATCGGTCATGGGTTATACCATCCCGGCTGCATCACTGGGTATTACCTTCGGCCCCACCCTTGCCCGACCAGAGGAAACCCAGATGATCGGTGCCTACGGCATCTTTTTTCTCTTTCTCCTCTGGCTCTCCCGCTACCATTTAAGAGATGTCCTGAAACAGGCGGTACAGCCCGGCCCCATTGCAGTCAACACCGAATGGTTTTCCGTCCGTCTCTCCTTCTGGACTGCGGTGGCCGGAATGGCGGCCATTGTTCTCTGGGCCGTTTTTTTCGGTATGCGCCTGCAGAGTGCCCTGCTGCTGGTGCTGGCCTTTTTCTCCATCACCCTGGTTGCCTCACGCGTCATCTGCCAGGGTGGACTTGGCTATTTCACCTTGACAGCCGCACCAATTGACGGATTGCTCATTCTATTCGGACCGGCCCTGTTCAGCCAGATCGGTCTGCTGGTTGCAGCGGTCAGTCAGAAGGTTCTGTTTGTCGACCTGCGGGAGTCCCTGATGCCCTCCCTGCTCCATGCCCGGCAACTGCATCACTCCATGCACAACCGAAGACTTCTCCTGTTCGGAATCGTTGCCACCCTCGTGGTTGCCGTTACTGTATCGTTTACAGCCATGCTGGCATTATGCTACCGGTACGGCATCAGGGAACTGGAACTGGAATGGGCCACCAGAACCTCGATCACGGTCTATGAAAATGTCGTTCGCCTGCAGGAAACCGGAATTGAGGCCGGTTACTGGGTAAAACTCTTTACCGGGGGCGGGGCGGCGATCATGCTGCTACTCGTTTGCTGCTATCACCGGTTCTACTGGTGGCCGATTCATCCCATTGGATACCTGACCGCCTACTCATCATCCATGCGCATTCTCTGGTTCTCCTTTTTTGTCGGCTGGCTCTGCAATGCAGTCTGTATGCGCTATGGAGGTGTGGTTTTGTTCAAAAAACTCCGCTTCTTTTTCATCGGCTTAATCATCGGGGACCTCCTGATGGGCGGGACATGGGCCATTGTCGGTCTGTTTTCAGACGGAAGCTACCAGGTATTACCGGATTAACAAACAGGAACTGAAAAATCATGAATAGAGCTACGCACCACACATTGCCGTTGTCAAATTCCCTGCCCCTTCGTCCATAGTCCCTGCTTATGTACGACGACAAGGAACTCAAAGAATATCGGGATCTCCTCAAGACGCCGGATCATTTTGAGGAAGGCTTTGACTGGAAAACCGTTGTCGGTGCGGTCTTCATCGGCTTTCTGATGATGCCGGGTTCCATGTACCTGCAATTGGTCATCGGTTCCGGTATCGGCCCGGCGGCACGATGGGTGACTATTATTCTGTTTGCCGAGATTGCCAGGCGGGCCCATACCAGCCTGAAGCAGCAGGAGATCTTTATCCTCTACTACATGGCCGGTGCCGCTCTTGCCTCTCCCTTCCAGGGGCTGCTCTGGAGTCAATACCTTGTCCAGTCCGATGCCGCCAAGATGCTTGGTGTAGCAGAGTTTATTCCCTCCTGGGTTGCACCTGCGGCCAACTCGGAATCCATGCTCGGCCGAACGTTCCTGCACCGGGACTGGCTGATCCCCATCCTCCTGCTCATCGGCTCCCAGATCATCCAGCGGGTAGACCGGTTCGGTCTGGGTTATGCCCTGTACCGAATCACCTCGGACGTGGAAAAACTGCCCTTTCCCATGGCCCCGGTCGGAGCCCTTGGTACCATGGCCCTGGCAGAGTCTTCTGATGAAAAGGACAAGGGCTGGAAGTGGCGGGTCTTCTCCATCGGCGGTATGATCGGACTCATATTCGGATCGATCTATGTCCTGCTGCCGGTGGTGTCCGGACTCATCTTTACCGAACCCGTCACCCTGATCCCCATCCCCTGGATTGAACTTACCCGCCATACCGAAGAAGTCCTGCCGGCGGTGGCAACCGGCATTCAGCTTGATTTGGGGTTGGTATTTATCGGCATGGTTCTGCCGTTCTGGGCGGTTATCGGCGGGCTTGTCGGGCTGATCATCACCATTTTCCTCAACCCGATTCTCTGGCACCACGGTATCCTGCAGCGCTGGCACCAGGGCATGGGTACAGTGGACACCGTCTTTGCAAACAACTTTGATTTCTACATGAGTTTCGGTATCGGCCTGGGACTTGCCATCGGCGTCATCGGTGTCTGGTCCGTTGCCCGCTCATTTGGGAAAAGCGGTCCGGACCGGGGCACCCTGCATGACCTGTTTCACCCGCCCGAGGGACGGGGTGATTTTAACTTCTGGATATCAATCGGCATTTATGTCTGCTCAACTATATCATATGTACTGCTCTGCGTGTGGCTGGTACCCAACTTTCCCTGGATTTTCTTTCTTGGCTATGGTTTTATCTACACGCCGATAATCTCCTATATCACGGCCCGGATGGAGGGTATTGCCGGCCAGTTTGTCAGCCTGCCCCTTGTCCGAGAGGCCAGTTTCATCGCCGGAGCCAAATATTTCGGGTATCAGGGCATTGAAATCTGGTACGCGCCTATTCCCATCCATAACTATGGCGAGGCAACAGTGGGCTTTCGGGAAATCGAACTCACCGGAACTTCGCTGCGCGGTATTATCAAGGCGGAGCTGGTGGTCTTTCCGGTGGTCATGATTTCCAGCCTGCTCTTTTCCCAGTTCATCTGGCGACTGGCCCCCATTCCCTCGGCCAGTTACCCCTATGCCCAGGAACTCTGGCATCTGCAGGCCCTGAACACTCTGCTCATGCAGACCTCGACGCTGGAGGGTAACTCGCTTTTTTTCCAGGCTCTCAAGGGCAGCTATGTTCTATCGGGCCTGGGACTCGGTCTGGTCATGTATATGATCCTGTCCGTACTCGGGCTGCCGGTACTGCTTATCTATGGTGTAGTGCGTGGTCTTGGCCAGTCCACACCCCACGGTATTATTTTGGAGGTTGCAGGAGCGCTGCTTGGGAGGTATTATTTCCATAAACGGTATGGTTCCATGTGGCGCCAGTATGCTCCGGTACTGTTAGCCGGTTTTTCCTGCGGCATGGGACTCACCGGTATGTTTGCGATGGGATTCGCCCTGATATCAAAATCTTTGAGTTATATGGCATACTGAAATCATTTACTGTAACTACTCACAGGACACCGCATATTTCCGCGTCCAGCCCGGCTTACGTATGACGTATACGCGGCGCCGGACTAGCCACGAAAATCTACGGCACCCTGTGAGTAGTTACAGCGCCGGGGGTATTACAACATAGGTGCTCATGAGGGTGAGTAGTTACCATTTACTTTTCCATTAGACGATAGAGAATCATCATGGACAAAAAAGCAAGTTGGGATGACATTCCTTCTCTGGATTTAAGCATTGAAATCGGAGAAAAAATGGAGAAAACAAAGGACCACAGAACTGCTGTCCGCATGGTTTCCAAAGATATATTACGCATGCTGACGGAGAATGCCAGGGTAATGTATGTCCGTGTTGCTACCAGCAAAGGCCCCCTGAAGCAGATGGGAATACTGGAGGATATCAACAGGGGAGGCCTCTGCTTCAGCATGAGCGGCCATAATCTGCAGAAAAATGAATCTATCAAAATAGGAGTCATGCTGGGAAAGCGTCCCCTGCAGACCAATGCCAATGTTCGCTGGGTGACCGGAAACAAGGTCGGTGTTGAATATGTAAATCCAAAGCCGGAAGATGTTAGCTTCCTGGCTGAACTCTACACAGCTAAAATTCTTAACCGGGTATAAGAGACAAAAAGGCCCTGACAGTATCCAGGGCCTTTACTGCAAAATTATTTTTTCTGCACCGGATAGTATCACCGGCCACAAGCCTTTTTCTCTTATTACTGCTGCGAATTTACCATCTCCCGACCTGGAAGCAGCAGGTTCAGCAAAACGCCGACAATGGCAGACAGGCCGATTCCCTTGACCACAAACCCCGAATAGCCCAGGGCCATATCACCAATCCCAAAGATCAGGGAAACAATAACCAGGTTTCTCGGCTGGGCCGGATCCGTCCCCTCTCTGATCAGGGTATTCATGCCTATGGTTGCAATGGTTCCGAACAGCAGGGTCAAGCAAGTACCCCATCCATCATGCCTATTTCCGGCATGCAGGACTAGGACAATCGTAATTTTCTTTCCCTTAGGGTGCGATCAAAAATAACTTCACATTCCGAGTAGACACTGCAACATATATTTGATCGAACCCTTAATCCGATCAACCTCCACCGGTCCGGACCTGTTGGATTCCGATACCTGGCGCGTCAATAACACAACAACGTACCACTGAAACGTCCTGGACGTTATTCGTCCTTTGGCGCTGTTGCCTCGTGAACCTTTGCCCTGGCCTTTTCCATTGTCTCGGCATACTTCTTTTTTGCCGCATCCAGCATTGTCTGGGATTTTTCCTTGGATTCCTGCCAGGACTCGACGGCATCGTCCATGGCCTGGTCTGTTTTTTCCCTTGCCTTCTGTACGGATTCTCCGGTTGCCTGAGCAGTGGCTTCCAGACTCCGGTCAAATTCCTGTTTCGCTGCCTTCCAGGCATTCAGCGCATGTTCCATGGCCAGGTCCGCCTCAGCCATGGCTTTTTCGGCCGCTGCATCCGTCTTGTCCGAGGCGGCATGCAGTGCTTCCGCTGATTTAATTCTCGCTGCCTCCCAGGAGGTACGTGCATCTTCCATGGCCTGCAGCGCATTCTCCATTGCCTTTTTTGCGCTTTCTTCAGTTGCCTCACTTACGGCCTGCGAGGCTTCCATGATTTTTTCACCGGCAGTATCCCATTTATCTTCGCCGGCAATTCCGGCAGAGACAGATCCGGCAAGCACAAGCAGCGTGCAACCAACAATAATTTTCCGCCTACTTCTCAAGATGTTCATTTTCACCTCCATGTTCTCAGTTTGATTTCACAACTCCTGAATTGCCGTTGGATCCTGTTATGACGGACTCCACGGCGGTCTTTACCTGATCCGGAAAATCATCATAATTAAATCTGATTACCCACAAAGCTCAGCCATTAACAAAGTCCTGGATCCCCGATAACAACACTCGGGGATGACGAGGCTTGCATGCAACTCCGGTGGATGACGCGGCTTGCAACTCCGTTGTATTATAACCAATCAGAGTGCTGCCCACTACGGTCATTCCCGAGGTCCTTTAGCGGGAGATAAGGGTGCAATCAAAAATAACTTCACATTCTGAGTTTCATACATAATCAGATAAGCGAATTCAGCCACGGTTCCTTCCCCGTCTTTTGAACCTGCAGAGACTCAGGATATAAACTGCTGTTGCAATGATAATTATCACTGAACCGCTGGGCAGGTCCAGGGTGTAACTGATCCCCAGGCCACTGACAATAAAAACAGCGCAGATCAGCGTTGCAGCAACCATCATCTGCCTTATATTTCGGGCAAAATTTCCGGCAATTGCTGCCGGCAGTGTGAGCAGGGCAATGACCATGATAATCCCGACAATCCGGACAAGCAGGACAATGGTAAGCGCGGTCAGACAGAGCAGCAGGAGGTACAACCAGTGTGTTTTCAACCCCCTGAGCCGTGCATATTCCTCATCAAAGCAGATGGCAAGAAATTTATTATAAAATACACCGACAACAACAAGGATAAGAAGATCGAGTACGATAACAAAATAAAAATCATTTTTCGTTATCAGGAGAATATTGCCGAACAGATAGGACATCGGGTCAAAATAGCCCGGCGTTCTCGCTATAAAGAGAAGCCCGATGGCCATGCCGCCTGCCCATAATGCGCCGATGATGGAATCTTCGCGTTCCCGGGCATGCGTACTGATCCAGGCCAGGATAAATGCAGCCAGGAGCGCAACGATAATGGCCCCGTGTACAGGAGAAAACCATGAAATACCAACTACATTATGCAGATACAGCCCGGCACCGATCCCGCCGAGCACACAGTGGGAGATGGCCCCGGCAATATAGCTGATCCGGCGGACAACGACAAAGGTACCGATAATGCCGAATGATATTGAGGCAAGTAGTCCGGTAAACAGGGCATAGCGCAGAAAGGGCAGATCAGGGTCGGCAAGTGCGGCAAGCAGATCAGTCATGTTCATGCCCCTCTTCCCTGCAGCGATGATCATGGCGGATCATCCGCAGATCACCGCCGTACATGTCCTGAATCAATTCGCCGGTTAACTCACTGGTGGGATGAATGTATACCTGGTTGTTCACGCAGATAATTCGCTTGAAAAAGGTGGAGGCAAAGCCGACTTCATGGGTCACCATGAGAATTGTCATCTGCTGGTTCAACTTCTCCAGCAGGGCAAAAAACTGCTGCTCGGATTGATGGTCAATATTGGCTGTCGGTTCATCCAGGATAAGAATATCGCCACCGGAAGACAGGGCCCGGGCAATGAGGACCCGTTGGCGCTGGCCGCCGGAAAGCGAGGAAAAGGAACGGTCGGCCAGGTTGGTAAGGTTCACTGCTTCAAGGGCCGATAATACGGCCTTTCGGTCGGATTTTGTATAGTATCCGCTCAGGGAATGACCGAGCCGTCCCAGTGAGACGACTTCCATGACCGAGATGGGAAATTGTGCATCATAATGGGCATACTGCGGCACATAACCAATCCGTTTGCGCTCATCGCGGGGAGAGCCGCCAAAAACACGAACACTCCCTTGAACCGGCTCGAGCAGGCCAAGTATCAGTTTGATCAGGGTCGTCTTACCGCCGCCGTTCGGGCCGACAACACAGACGGAATCAAGGGCATCGACGGCAAAGTTGACATCAGTTAATACCCATGCATCATCATAGGCAAAGCTGAGATCCTGGACCTCGATGGCCACGGTTTGTCCGGTCATCTGTTCCCGGGGTTACTGTTGTTTAAGGGCTGACTGTATTTTTTCAGCCATTACGCTCAAGTTGGCAGGCACATTTTCGGCCAGCGGATCCAGAGGGACTACTTCGCCGCCAATGGCGCGGGCAACGGCCCGGGCACTTCTGGGGTCAAACTGCGGCTGCACGAACACGACCCTGACATTTTCTGCTCTGGCCCTGCTGATCAGAGAGCGCAGCTGTTTCGGTGAAGGTGATTTACCTGCAACCTCAACCGCTTCCTGATGCAGGCCGTAGGCCCTGGCAAAATAGCCGAATGCAGGATGAAAGACAAAAAATGTTGCACCCCGGTATGGAGCAAGGAGCTGCTGATTTTTTTTATTTAAGCGGTCAAGTGTTGTGGAAACGGAGTGAAGATTATCTTCATATATTGATTTATGCGCCGGATCGGCAGCTGCCAGCGCAGTTGCCACGGTCCCGGCCATTATCTTCAGATTTTCCGGAGCCAGCCAGACATGGGGATCAAGCCCGTCGCGCCGCTGTTGCCCGGTGTTCCTGCTGTTCTCCTTGCCTTCTTCCACCTGGCCGGTCATGGAAATTTTTTCAATGGAGGCTGTTACATCGACCAGCTGCAAACCAGTACCGGACTGCTGTATCTTACGGATTATTGTCCGCTCAAAGGGCATATCAACGGTAAAATAAATCGTTGACCGGAAAAGGGCGGCTATCTGCTTCGGCGTTGGTTCAAAGTTATGCGGTTCCTGCCCCTGGTCCACCAGTACCCGGATGGCAACAAGATCACCGCCAACCTGCTCAACCAGCCATTTCTGGGGCAGGATTGAAACAAAAACCTGCAGGGGAGCAGCAAACGCTGCAGAAGAAAATCCGAACAGGCAACCGGTTAACAGTACAAGAAATATCTTTTTTCTCATCATGCCTGTAACTGTAGTTCCCGAATCCGGGTTTGGCAACCTGTTAGTCGCTGCCGACAAAAAACTCCAGCAGCCACCCCTGGGCCAGGGCACCAAGAAGGATGTAAAATGACAACACAAGAGTGAATTCCCAGCCGAAATAATCGATCATCATCGGCAACAGGGGGAGTTTAATGGCCCTGGAATAAAAAAAGACCACAATCAGGCCATCCCGCATGCCGTGACTGCGCAGGTCTTCCAGCATTGGATACCAGGCATACATCGGTCCGTGACTGATTACTCCGGCCAGGAGAGACCAGAGCCAGGCACGAATTCCGCTTTCCCGGCCAAGATGACGGGCAACCTGCCGGGGCTGGAAAAAATAATTAATCAGCGCGGTAAACAGAATAACAACTGCAATAATGGGCAGGATCTGTAACAGAACAGCAGAACTTTTCTGCAGGGCTGCCAATGCTCTCTCGCTGTTTACAAAAAAAAGCACACCATAAAGAGCGGTAACAACGCCAAAAAAATATTTACCTCGAAAGGTAAAAGCTTTCTCCTGTTGTGTCATCCTGTCAGCTGCAGAGTCAGGGTGGTCAGAACGGCAATCAGCATGGTAAAAACAAAGGCCAGGATATTGCGACATAGAGTGAAGCGACCGCCGAACACTTCCACCTCGGCAGGCAGCTGGATGAAGCCCAGGGTTACCCAGGATAATATAAAGGCACTCACCGCATAAAGTGAAATACCACGGACTACTAACTCGCCGCCAAGCAGATAGCTGACCACAGGATTGCCGGCTGCCACAGCACCGGTCAAGGTGCCGATAAGGGTATCCGCCGGCGGGTTGCCTGAAAACAGAGCGGTAAGCATCTTCGGCGTCACCAGGACCTGAAAAAGTCCGACCAGACCGATAACCCCCAGCAGCATGGGAGCCATACCGGAAAAGGCAAGAGCACTTTTCCGCAGGACCTTGCTAAATGATGGTCCTGCGGCTGACTGTTTCTGCTTCTGCATAGTAAATTTTCAGTAAATCGTCACGGGTACCCCGCTTTTGCACGGTCGCGATCGCCCGCATAGAGGGGCTATAGCGGACAATCGCGCCTGCACAAAATCGGGGCACCCGTGCCAACTTACATTCCTCGGTAAAATGAAAACGGATGGTTACATGCCCCGTGACCAGTTACAATTTTCAAGTATCTACAGTGTAATTGGATTCGATTCAGGCCTGAGAATCAGAATTCATAGGCCAACTGGCCGGTGACCACATCGGCTGACTCTCCGGTACCACCCTCGTTAGTATCGTAATCCTCGTCATGATAATATTCAATGGACATAGTAGTACCCGGCAGGACAACCATACTGGCGATACCCATATAACGGGACGCGGGCAGGTCCAGTTCCGGAGACTCTTCCGTTCCCTGGTAACTCACTGCAAACACGCTCTGATTACCGAAAAGCTCCGTTGACCAGGCAAGTTCCGTGTTCCACGACTTTGGTTCGGCCCCGCGCCCGCGAAACAGAATTTCTCCACCTTCCATTTCACCTGTCTCCGGATTGAAACTCCCCGGATAGAATTCATCAAGGGCCTGAATGTACTCGCCGATGAACGAAAATGAGCCGTATCCGGCCAGCAGATGCATGCCGAAACCGTTGATCGTATCATGGATGGTGTCCAGACCTATTTCATCAAAAACATCGGTTATGCTGTCGGCATCGGCCATATCGTTGACCCAGCAAACGGCTGTGTTCAGAGAAAAATCTGCTCTGCTGTAGTCATAACCAATTTTGGCGCCATACCCCTTGATGGTATTTTCATCCTCCTGCTCCTTCATACCGTTATAACCAAAGACAGCGGCAAAAAAACCGTTTGTTTTAAAACCGGCAGCTATGCCGTAATCATTGATTTCCCCCAGGTTGTGGGTCAGAGGATCCTGGACCATGTTGGTCTCAAATTTGCCAAAGGGCATGTAAAATTTACCGGCCGTGAGCAGTGCCGGAAATTTTTCATAGTTTCCAAGCCAGATATTGGCCTCATCAAGCGTCAGCGTGTCGTCATCCGGGCCTTCATACAGTGCCAGCAGATGCCCAACTGTCCAGTCCGACAGCTGAGCATCAAAACCAAGCTGACCGGTGGCAACATTAAACTCGCTGTAACTGCTGTTTTCAAAATCACTACCTGCAACCGCTTCAAATTCGATTAATCCGAACAGGGTTACATACTTATTGATCTTCTGCTCCTTCCCCTCCTCTTCTATATCCTTGCGCATCTCTTTTCTAACGGCCTGATGCACCTTGGTACGAAGAAGTTTTTCAGGGACCGGCGACGAGGATATCTCTGCCGGACGGCTTTGTTCCATATCCCGGCGCTCCTCCTTCCGGATCACCTGATGTTCTTTGGTACGCAGAAGTTCTGTCGGGACCGGAGAGGATGCTGTCTGTCCGGAATCAGTCGTGACCGTGCCGGTCTCCATGGCCTGTTCAATTTTTGACATCCGCCTGTTCAGCTGTTCATTTTCACTTACCAGCCGTTGATTCTGGGAAATGAGCTGCTGAATCTGCTGTTGCAGCCGGGCAAGATCCGCCTCCCGGGCCAGTGCCGGCAGAGCGCTGGATACAAAGAGTAGACCCGCTGCCAGGGCCGTTGTTCGTTTGAGTTTCCCGGTCATTGCAATTACCTCCTCCTTTAATATTTATACATGATCCCCAAGATAATAAATGTCTTCTGCTTTACCCCAGTGTTACAATTTATGATTTTGTAACACCTACCAGGCCACCTTTGGATTGTCAAGAATATCTTTACAGGAACGCCTTGACTTTATTAGAAAAGATTACTCTTCCTGTTTTTTAGAATGATAGTACCGTACAACTTTTCCATTCCGTCATCCCTCTGCAGGCCATGATTCCTAATATGGTGAACGACTGAATATCAGCTGCGCATAAATGACTTTTGGCTGCTTCAATCTTGACGATTGAAGCATGAGTTTATAACAGGATAATCGAAGCCGCTGAACTGCTGTACAAACGACATCTTTGTGATAAGGTTGCAAGCCTGTTCCAGCAAAATATTGTGTGAGAAGTGCTGAAGGGTACCTGAACAGAAAGCAACCTGCTGAAACGGCGAGAAGGTACGGAAAAATGGCAGAAGTATAGTACAGATATTCTTATTGCTGCAATCCAGAAACAAAAAAGGCTGGTGAAAATATTTCACCAGCCTTGTAGAACAGATCACTGTTCCGGTTTATGGTTATCAGTTAAAAACGATAAGTTACCCAGGCACGCAGTGATTGATATAATCCGCTTTCATCACCGTAAACATAGTTCTCACGGTCATCAACATCCGTAAGCATGTAATTCACCGTCAGGTCGAGATTATTGGAAAAGGAATACCTGGCCTCAAGGTTGAAATCAAGGATGTTGTATTCCAACTCGGAATAACTCTCCATCTGGTTGGTGTTGGCAAGATCATAGGTGCCTTTCCAGGGAGTCAGGGTATCCAGTCGATCGCCGTTGGTGTGGGGATCACTGACAAATGATACGTCCTTGACCTTACTTTTTGACAGGGAGTAGGCAATACCGAAATTCAGACTCAACTTCTTATTTGCCTGCCAGTTGGCGGTGGCCATCAGGGTGTTGACATCATCTTTATAATTCATTTCAGATTTATTCGGGCGAACCTCGTCCGATAATAAACCACCTCAGCCATGGTAGTAGGGTATGAAAAACTCCGAATCCGTATACCTGCCGAAATAGTTATAGCCCAGGGTAAGAGACACGGTTTCCGCGGGAGTCAGGGTGACATCCAGACCGGTATCCACCAGTTGGTTTTTGTAGTCATAGCATAGATCCTGATCATTGGAACCATACGTATAGTTCACATAACCATCTACAAAAGTATTACTGTTTGCCGGTACCCAGTTCATCTTCAACTTCAGCTGATTCTCATACTGGGGATCAGCCGACATATTTTCGGTTCTGGTTCCATATACATAATTGGAATAGGTATACTTAGTCGGGGTTCTCTGTGCACCGACAACATATCTTCCGCTAACGGGATCATTGATATATCCATCCCAGTTACCGTTATCATTTACACCGAGATCGATATGGGTCGGATAGGCGGCATCTTCAATCGTATAGGGGTCCGTATTATAGGTAAACTTATAACTGCCGTTAAAGTTCAAGCCCCGGGCTGCACGCCAGCGGGCCTTAGCCTTGAGCCGGTGAATATTGGTATCCTTATCCACCAGGAAATCACAGTTATCACGGTTGATTGACTCAAACTCATAGCCACCCCGCAGGGTCACATCGGTGAGCGCACGGTAGAGTACATCAGCCCCGAGCTTAATAACATCGCGGCTTTCATCCGAATCACGGGTGTAGGTAATATCATCGGCCGGAGATGACGTTTTCCCCTTCAGGGTATAGGTTGCATCATCGCCGTCAATATTCTGGTAGCGTCCACTGAGGTTGAGTTTGAACTGCTCACTGAGCCATGATGTCCACTTAACCATGCCTGCATTATAATCGACATCAAGTTCCTCAGTGCTGCCGCCATCGGCAACCCGTCCCAACTCGTCCACACTGGTATTGGTTGTCTTGGAGTTGACAAAGCTGGCATAGATATTCTGCGAGGCATCAATATCATATTTTGCCTTCAAGGTATTAACAAACTTTTCCGTCTCCGGAACCCGGGCGATTTGCAGATCTCCGTCACGAAAATCATAGTTCACCCCTCCGTACGAACTTGCCGAGGGATCAAAGGGATTATTTGCCGGATCATAACGATGCAGCTGTTCTTCACTGTTCGTGTCAAACTGTCGATAGAGAAATTCATACGACAGGGAAAGCTGACCAAGATCGGCCTTGATAAAGGGTTTGAAATCACGGGTCGTTTCATCAATTTCCTGATCATGGGCTACGATATGACAGGAACCGCATTTAGACATTCCCATGACCTGCTCATGTCCTTCCCGGTACTGTTCACGGGCAGTCAGACCGAACTGGATACCGGGCGCATTGGGCAGCCGGACCACACCGGTTGCCTCCCACTGCGACCAGTTGATCCCGAAATCATGGTCCGGTGCCGTATCGGAGTTAACATCCCAGGACGGGGCATATTCATAAGTATGCCATAACTGCGCACCCTGGCCGGGAGCGGCAGAGGTTGCCCGCATATTCAGGAGTTCATCCTGACCCAGGCGGTGATAAAATTTCTGATACTCGGCATCTAAACCGAGTATCCGGTTAAAATCAAAATCACCCTCAAAGTGCATATCCTGATCATCAAGATACGTGCCGTCAAAAAAGAATTCGGATTTCTCGCTTTCCGTAAAGAGCGAGGCCCTGAAAATGGGCAGGAAGTCTTCATCGGCAAGACTGTCATACTCCGCAGCCATGTTAAGGTTGTCATCGGTACCATTTAAGGAAAAACCAAGGGAGGCCGATGCTTCCACCTCGGTTGCACCTTCTTCAGCAAATACTGAGCCGCTCAGTGCCAGGGAAGTCACCCCGACAAGAGCGATACTGATTAAAAAATATTTCTTCATAATATCCGCCTCCTGTTTAACGGGTAAGTCCCTTGCCTTTCAGCCTTCCTGCCTGGGCCGGTACATCCGAACCATGCACGGACTGATGACAGCTGGAGCATTTGGTCAACATACCGGCGGCCCAGTCGTGGGCACCGTCCCCTTCTACATAGTGAGGCGTGGGCTGACCATTGGCATCAAGTGCATAGGCATCAAGTGTTCCGTCAATGCTTGCCCCGGGCTTATACTCGGTTTTCAACCCTGTCAGACCTGTTCTGCCGGCATGAAAATGACCTTCATGACATTGCAGGCAGAGAAACGGCTCATTCTGCTTGAGCAGATTATTTGCAACCGTCCCATGGGGTTCATGACATTCCAGGCAGCTTTCTGCAACAGGAGCATGTTCAAAGACAAACGGTCCCTGGTAGCGGGCATGACATTCAAAACAGAGGTCATTGAGCCGCTCATCGGTCTTCAGCATTCCCGGTTCACCGTTGGCGGTGCCGTGGGGATTATGACAGCTGTCACAGGTCATCTTTCCTTCTTTCAAAGGATGATGGGAAGGAAAATGCATCTTTGCCTTCTGGTTTTGATGACAGCTCACACAAAGCTGTATCTCTCTGTCTTTGAGTAATTTTTTTCTGGTATTATGATGAATGGTATGACAGGACGTACAGTCCAACCCCTCAAGGACATGTTCCGAACTGGCCCAGTTCATCTGTTCGCCGCTCTGATGGCAGGTAATACAGACAGCAGAGACCTCCAGGGAGGCCATGCCGTCGTCTCCGTAGCGAAGAATCTGTTCCGGATCTTCGGAATCCGCATGTAAAGATCCGGGCCCATGGCATGATTCACAGCCATGGCGATAGGCTGCGGCTTCAAAATCCGCAATTCTCATGTGAACGTTGCGCCCGTCGGCGTCAAAATCCTCATGACACTCCAGGCAGGTTTCCGAACCGACATACCCGGCTTCCGGCGATATCGACGGTGCCTTAATGACAGCGGTTCGTTTTTCACGCATCTCGGTACAGCCGTAAACTAAAGCCAGACAGGCTGCAGCGAGCAACAATTTTTTCAGCATTTCTTCTTCCCCCCTTTTTGAAAAAAGAGCTTACTTAAAATATTTCCTCTGTAACGGCAGTGCAAAGCATCGCATTAAACAGTATCAAGATGTCAATGCACTAAATCATCATCACCTCCTTCATCCGGTTGCTGGTTGAACAATAAATTCCAAAATTCTGAGCAGCTGATCATGATGGATCTTTAAAAAATTCAAGAAAACCAACAGATACCATGCTACATAAATGTGGCACAATGCAACACAAGTGTGTATATGCTCATTACTATCATGATGCCATCGCCTGCCAACAATGTCAAGAAATGATCAACCTGAATTTTCAAATAATCAGCTGGGAGGGAAATAATGGATATCAGAAAACTATTATACCCGGGAGGTATAAGGTGAAAGGATGGCATGAAAACACTGCACTGCAATCAGTTGCCGAGGTGTTATCATGTCATGAGTGGAGTTAATGAAGCGCTTACAATATTTGTGGCGTGAAAAAATGGATTACAGCGGTTTTGTCGGAGATACTCAGGGATGGGTACTGCCGCGTAGCGGCTTACTTGAATGCGTTACCGGAGATCCTTGCACAGCGGATTAAAGATTCACCTTCGCTGTCCCGGGG
>WFRY01000453.1 GCA_015486315.1 Desulfobulbaceae bacterium | reverse complement strand
GAGCAGATCGGCTCTGACCAGATTGTATCGTAAAAAAGCCCAGCAGATGCATCCTGATAAGGGCGGAGATCATGAGCAATTTATTGAGTTGACCACTGCCTATAATGAACTGCTGCGTACCAAGTCCGGTTGAAGAAGAGAGAGACTTGCAGAAACAGGCGACGAATATGGGGTACGTTCCGGGCACGCCATTTTTGCGGATTAAACGGTGCATTCCATAAAGGGTGAGAGTCCGGGAAAGATCCGCCCGGATCTCCGGACATTGCTTCGTCTGATTACCCCTGTATTTCGTCGTTACCGACGTCGCCTTCTTATCGGTTTGCTGGCCCTGTTAGGGGTCGACTTCCTCCAGCTTACCATTCCCCGGTATCTGAAAAAAGGTGTTGACGCGCTGGCCGATGGATCAGCAGACAGTCACAGCCTGCTTGTAATCGGCGGCTGTATCCTGCTCACGGCGGCAACTATTGCCATTCTCCGTTTCTGCTGGCGTACCCTGATCATCGGTTTTTCAAGACGTCTGGAAAAAATTCTGCGCAACCGGCTTTTCAGCCATATCCTGGAAATGGACCGGCCGTTTTTTGATCGCCACAGCACCGGTGAGATCATGGCCCATGCCACCAATGACCTGTCAGCGGTCCAGATGGCCTGCGGTATGGGTATGGTTGCTGCTGCCGATGCCCTGGTCATGTCCGGGGCAGCCCTTTTTTTCATGGCCCATATCAGCCTGTCGCTCACCCTGATCGCCATTATCCCCATGCCGCTGCTGGCGGTCTGTACCAGAATTCTATCGGGTAAGCTCCATAAACGGTTCGATCTGGTCCAGGAACAGTTTGCTCTGCTCACCGAGTTTGCCCGCAACACCATGGTCTCCATTCGGCTGATCAAGGGATACACCAGGGAGCAGCGGCAGATAAAAGAATTCGAGGCCCTGGGCGCCCGTTATGTTGCAGGGAACCTCAAGGTTGCTGTTATTCAGGGACTGCTGTTTCCCGTGTCCACCCTGGTCGGGAATGCCGGTATGCTGCTGGTCCTCTACTTTGGAGGAAAACTGGTTATCAGCACCACTATCACGCTTGGTGATTTTGTCGCCTTTATTACCTATATGTACATGCTGATCTGGCCCATGATGGCAGTCGGCTGGGTGACCAATCTTGTCCAGCGAGGTTTGACATCCCTGACCAGGATTTATCGCTTACTGGCAGCTGAACCGCTTCTGCATGCCGACGTCGAAACCGGTACTGCTCCGCAGGTCAGCTCCTTTGTATTTTGCTGCCGTGATCTTCATTTTAAGTATCCGGACGGAGGTGGCAATGCCTTAACCGGACTTGATCTTACCATAGGCCCCGGTGTACTCGGTGTTGCCGGTAGAACCGGATCCGGTAAATCAACCCTGTGCAGGCTGCTTACCCGGCAGTATCCGGTGGAGCCCGGCATGCTTTTTTTTTCCGGTCATGATGTCAACGAGTATTCTCCTGCAGCTGTCAGGTCGCGGATCAGCTATGTAAGTCAGCAGCCTGTGCTGTTTTCAGGGACGATTGCGGAGAACATCAGCCTGGCTGATCCGGATGCCTCCACCGAGGAGATTGAACAGGCTGCCCGTCTGGCCGCTGTCCATGATGAAATAACGGCCATGGCCGACCAGTACCAAACCCGGATCGGTGAACGTGGTCTGCGGCTGTCCGGCGGCCAGAAACAGCGTATTGCCATTGCCCGGGCCCTGCTGGCTGATCGTCCGGTTTTAATCATTGATGATGCCCTGTCTGCCCTGGATGTGGAAACCGAACAACTGGTTTTTGCAGGTATTCGGACAAAATTTCAGTCCAAAACCGTTCTTATCGTCTCGCATCGTTTAAAACTCCTCTCCGGTACGGATCGGGTGATCATTCTTGACCAGGGTAAAATTGTTAACCAGGGCAGCCACCGGGAGTTGCTGGCCCGGAGCAGTTTTTATCAGTCCATGGCTGAGAAGCAGCAGGGGAGAACGGATGCATAATTTCGGCTATTTTGAAGACGGCAAGATCGGCCGTATCTCTGATATCCGCATCTGGCAACGGTTGTTTGTCTATTGCCGGAACCACCTTGTCGGTCTTGGTACAGCCGTGCTGCTCTCCCTGCTGGTTACCGGTGCAACCCTTGCCATGCCCCGTCTTATGCAGATTGCCATTGACAGCTGTATGACCCCGTCTCATACGGATTCTCTGCTCAGGATCACAAAACTCGGTCGGCTGGCACTGGCTTACGGACTCGCTGTTGTGCTTGTCTTTGGGGCAGGTTTTATTCAGGTCGTACTGCTTGAGTTTATAGGTCAGTCCATCATGCACCGGTTGCGCAATGATCTGTACCGTCATCTGCTCTGTCTGGACCTGGCCTTCTTTCATGCCCATCCGGCCGGTCGGCTGGTTACCAGGCTGACCAATGATATTCAAAACATGCATGAGATGTTCACCTCTGTCATGGTGACCCTGTTCAACGATGCGTTCAAGCTTGCCGGCATCCTGGTTGTCCTCTATCTGTTCAATGTCCGGCTGGCCTTGATAATGACGGTCTTCCTGCCCCTTTCCCTGGCCGTAACGCTCCTCTTTTCAAGACTTGCCCGGGATCGTTTTCGGGCTATTCGCAGCCAGCTGGCAGTGCTCAACACCTTTCTGCAGGAGACGGTATCTGCAGTTATCGTTCTGCAACTCTTTGACCGGCAGCAGGAGAGTCTGGCAAGATTCAAGGAACTGAACCGGGAATACCTGCAGCGCACCCTGCGCCAGATCCGGCTGTTCGGCACCTTTATGCCGATGACCGAGTTCCTGGCAGCGCTGGCCATGGCAACAATTCTCTGGTATGGCGGCGGTGAAGTTATCCACAAACAGCTGAGCCTTGGGGAGCTGGTGGCCTTTTTTTCCTATATGCGGCTCTTTTTTCAACCCATGCGTGAACTGTCGCAAAAATATTCCATTGTCCAGTCGGCCATGGCCTCTGCTGAACGCATTTTTCAACTTCTCGACACCGGCAGCAGTATCAACCCGCCCGTCCACCCCCTTCAGCTCCGGGATATTAAAGGTGATATCCGATTTGAATCGGTTTATTTCAGCTACAGTGAGGAAGAGGTGCTCAAAAAAATTGATCTCCATATCCGGGCGGGTGAAACTCTTGCTGTCGTGGGGGCTACCGGAGCCGGAAAATCCACTCTTATCAGCCTGCTGGTACGGTTTTATGATCCGACTTCCGGTAGAATTCTTCTTGACGGTAATGATCTGCGTAAAATTTCACCGGAAATGCTGCGCCGGACAATCGGTATTGTCCTCCAGGATGTGCTTATTGAACCTGATACCATTTTTGCCAACATTGCCCTTGGAACAGGACAAAAACGCAGTGATGTGTTGAAAATACTAAGAGAAACCGGTATGGACACCTTTGTCTCCCGATTGTCCCATGGCCTTGATACCCGGATAGGGGAGGGGGGAATTGATCTGTCGGCAGGAGAAAAACAGCTGCTCGCCTTTGCCCGCGTCCTTTGCCGGAACCCGACGGTACTTATTCTGGACGAGGCAACTTCTTCCGTTGATACTGAAGCGGAAAACCTGCTGGACCGCGCGGTCCGGAAAAGTTTCAGCGGCAGGACATCGCTGATCATTGCCCACCGGCTCTCCACTGTTCGCCGGGCAGACCGGATAGTGGTCATGGACCGGGGAAAAATTATAGAGCAGGGAACCCATAATCAGCTGATGGATAATTCCGGCATCTATGCGGATCTGGTCAACCTGGATCTGCAATAGTTCCACATTGGTAACTGCTCACAGTGCAGCGAATCTTTTTGTGATCAGCCCGGCTTACGTATGACCACTACGTAGAGGAATGAGCGATTGACGATCGAGCGAAGATATGTTGCAGTGTCTACTCGGAATATGAAGTTATTTTGATTGCACCTTTAAGATACCAAACGTAACTCAATTTTATGAAACCAAAGACCTCTTTAAAACAGCGAGTCAGGCCGATTATCCAGACGGTTGGCTGGTACAAAGGGCTTGCAGAAAGCGACTCAAGGATCGAGAGATGGCTGAGCCTTTGTCTCCTGGGGCTGCTTGCCTTTATAAGCATCCTGGGGATGTTCCAAATCTTAAATCCTTATCCTCTCAAGGACTGGTTCTATCTGAAAATCACCCTGAACAGCATGGGATATACCGGCGTGTTGAGCTATATCATGATGGTGGCCATACTCCCCCTGTTTTCCCCTCTGACCCTGATTATTGTAACCGGGGCAGCAGCATTCGGCCCTGTTAAAGGATTTTTATTCTCCTACATCGGCTGCATCCTGAACGCAAATATTGCCTATTTTCTGGTCAAGGTTCTTTCCATTGAAGACAGATGGGGGAACGGCCGCAGGAGTGTCCAGGTAAAAAAGGCTATTCAGCAACATGGATATATCATCGTGATGAGCCTTCAGCTTACCACAATAATTCCGTTTACCTTGATCAACGCGGCTGCTGCAGGCTCCGGCATACCATGGAAAGATTTCATGAAAGCGACCAGTATAGGCCTTTGCCCCTGTATCCTGCTCTACTCTGTGATGGGGACCAGGCTGGTATCGGATATGGTTTCACCCCGCGTATATTTTGCCGGGGTCTTTGTCATCATTTTTATTCTGGTTGTCATTGCCCTGCGAAAAAAAAATGCGCAAAGGGCAGCAGCATAATGCAGGTTTATTTCTTTTGCTGGATGTAACGGATCATCTGACTTGGAGTGAGCTTTGAGTTTGAGGGACCGGAGCGAATGAAAAATTCCTCATTTTTGCCGACTCTCAGGAAAACCGGTTTTCCCGCCTGCCGGCAGTCCACCACAATGACTTGTTGATCGTCCAGTTCAAGCAGGGTAAAATCGACAAAATCGGAAAATTCCGCTCCCACATGCTGGTTAAACAGATTTTTCAGGTGGAGCAGGCAACGGTCATCGTTTTCAAAGTTATCTGCTGCCAGGCCAAGTATTCTGCCGTCATCCGCCACGCCGATAAGCAGGGTGCCACCATCGCTGTTAAGAAAGGCTATAACGGCTTTGAGCCAGGCAAATTCGATCTCCTTGCCTGCTTTACCGTTCTTCAGGTTCATGCGGACCGTTGATTTAAATTCAAGATTGTTGCCCTCGCCCTGGTTGATCAGTCTGTGAACCCTGAGTACCGGATCCTCATCTTCAAGGCGGCGTCCAGTGCGAAGTCCGCCGTTTAACCAGAGCAGCAGCAGCATGGCTCCGGCCCCGGTACAGGCGACCAGCAGATCAACCAGATCAATATCGAACAGGGTTTTGTTTAAGCCGGCAACGAGCTCTTTTTTAGAGGCTGCCACGCCTACCCAGATAACGGAATTGTATTGCAGCAGGGGCTTGAAGGTTGCAAGCCATTGCTGTTTGTTGTTCTGGAGGCGAATTATTTCCCGGGCAGGTTGCGCTGCCTCTTTCCAGCTTTTGATCAACTCGGAAATAGGGGCAGTGGACGTTGTATGATCTCCATCCTCGTCCCCGAGAATAAAATAATCAGAGTATGGGTTGACGAGAAACAGAACTCCCCGACGGGTTCTGTTATTTATTGTCAGTAATTTCCGGAGTTCCTGTATGGGGATGTCCAGGGCAAAGACCGCAAAATGATCTTTTGCATCATCAATGTCCCAGGATACGGAAGCACTGATTCCCTTGATGTTTTTTTCAAAGAACGTGTACACCGGTGTCCAGTAGATGGAGTTTTCATCCTCCAGGCGGTGAAACCATGGCCGGGTCACCGGTGTATAATCACTTTTTTTCTGCCATTTTTTTATGGCTTTATCCGGCTCCTGCCACAGCTGATAGTACAGTATGCCTTTTTGACCGGCTTCCCTGGTTCTGGTTACCCATGCCTGACCATCCTGCCTCAGGTAATACTCCCAGCCCTTGTTATCGGCTAACAGCATGCCTGAAAAAGGGGCCTGATGTTCAATCATGGGAATAAATTTTTTATTCAGGCCGATGATGTCATCATTGCTCAGAACACCGTTTCTGGCCCAGTCACGGACAATTTTTAATTTATCCGAGACGGAATCGAAAAAAATCTGCATGTCCCGGAGCTCTGCGTCGCTGATCTCATTGATCACCGGTTCTGCCAGGTTGGATCTCAGTTTAAAATATTGATAACCATTGAGGGCTGTAAGGATTAACAGAAAACCCGCCAGGGGAAGAAGGATAGCGCTCAGTCGCGGTCTGGGCGTCTGGCGCCTGGTCTGTCCGTTGTTCATGGAAGGGTGGATAAAGGTTTAACGGTTAAAGACGTTTTGAAAAAAAGGAATCCAGTGGATGAGCATTTTTTTGAGTCGACCATCTCTTTTAATTGCAGCAAGATATGCGTTGGCGTCCTCTCGGAGGCCATTGTCTTCTTTACGGACGCCCCAGGCAATCTGTTCTCTGGTCATTGGAATGGTAACAGGGGCCAGACCATTGATTTCATTTTGGGCTGCAAAATAAAAATTCATGGGCAGGTCATAGACAAAGGCATCAATTTTTTTTGACAGTAAGGCCTGGACGCCCTGTTCCGGGGTTTCAAAACTGTAATAACGTTTTTTCCTGTCAGTAGCGATTTTTTCCTGAATAAGAAGTGAGCCGGTCGTACCGTGTACGGTTCCGATCTTGACGGTAGGGTTCAGCAGGTCGGTAAAACCGTTCTGGAAATGGTAC
>WFRY01000452.1 GCA_015486315.1 Desulfobulbaceae bacterium | reverse complement strand
ATTCAAAAGACCTACCTCGGCATAACACGTCACAGGCCTGAAAGTGCAGGCGGCGTAATGGAAAATTATCTTCTGAAAGACAGGCAGAAGAACAGGGTAGCCGTGGTGTCTAACAGTGGGGGCAGGGGGGGGCGCTCACTTCTTGCTCGAACCAGGTGGGAATATGTGGCAGAATCGTCTGGTTTTTATCTTCTTCGCCTCATGCCCGAAACTGGCAGGCCTCACCAGTTGAGGGTCCAGTGTGCCCACCTGGGATGCGTGCTTGCAGGAGACCTGAAATATGGTGACAGGCAGCCCCTTGAGGACAGATCAGTAGCGCTTCACGCATTAAAACTTCAACTGCGTCACCCTGTGCGAAAGGAAGAAATGGAGTTTGTGGCAGATCCGCCTGTAACGCCGCCATGGTCATTTTTCCGGCACCAGTCAAAAAGTGACGGGGATCTGTCAAAGTTGGATATATAGAAACCTGGCGACACCTGCTCTCATTCGCGTACAAAAACGTAGGGCAGGTGAAATGTATACAACGCCCGCTACGTGCAATAGTTTGAGAGGGAGCATTCCCTGTTTGCCCCAATATCATAACATGCTGCGGCTATTAGACTGGTTCTGAAACTGTTATGTGCAGGGACGACAGCAGTTTATCAATGACTCTCGATTCAAAGGCCATACTTCTCTCGCAGTATTGCAAAGACTTCATCCCGGTTACGTCTTCCCAGCCCCAGGGCTTTGAAGTCGATGGCATGATCCGCGATACTTCCCAGAAATCGTCTCAGATCCTCCCTGATTGATTCCGGTACATCGCTTGCACGGTCCGGGGTGATCACTGCCATGAGCCGAAAGACATCATTTCTGTGCTTTTTAATATCCTTGCTGTCAATGGGTTCTCCCGCTTCTTTTTTTGCTGTGAGGTCCAGCCAGGCCCTTGCCTTGAGGGGGATGATATGTTCCGGCCCCACAATCGGCACCCCGCCAATTAGCTGTTTACCAATCAGTATCCAGTTATAATGATCATGGTCAAGAAGGATAGCGGAAAGACTCACCGCCTCCTCTTCCACCTGGACAGGCGTGAGAAGGCTCTCTTTCTCTGGATCTAATACGCCCGGAACCCTTGCGAACAACTCCAGCATAATGGGATAGCGATCATCTTGCGGTTTTGTAAATCGATAGAATTGCTTTTCGCCTGTTGCCTTTTCCTGTATTGCATATCCACCGGCGTCGATAAAGGCCCAGAAGGCCTCCACAAAGGATTTGCTGAGGGCTTCAGCACATAAGACAATGTCAAGATCTCTGGTGGCCCGAAAATCCAGCCCGGCCTCTTCCAGGGCCAAATCACAGGCTGAGCCGCCGATCAACACGTATTGGTCGGTAAATTCCCCAAAGTGGTCCCTGAACAGCTCAAGCCCCCTTACCATTGGATTCCTCCAAGCAGGTCCTCGAGAGCCTTCTCAACCCGTTCGTCCCTGTTGTCCTTCAGGCTGAGGTAGAGTGAAAGCGGATCAACTGTCCCATCCCTGCCATAGTTCGCCAGGAGATCGGGCCTGTACCCCCAGACTTCCACTTCAACAGCCTCTGTGTCAGGACGATCCAGGAGCGCGATATCTCGCCTCTGCTGCAGAATCTTCCACTCGTTTTGCCCCACTGCATACACATCCCGACCTGGCTCTGCCAGCATGGAATAGGCTGATAGAGCCGTCAGCCCGGCTCGCAATCCTAACGTGTCATCAAGATTCCGCATGAGAAGATAGCAGCGCCGCTTGACCGGGCTGCGCCAGTGGGGTTGTAACCGTTGCCAGAATTGATGCCCCGACAGGTCGTACTTCTGTACATCACCAGGCTTGCCGGGAGCAGTGACGTCTTCAAGGGCAGCCTCTATCTCCTTAAAGGCCCGGGACATGGTCATCTTGGAGTAACCCAGGATTCCAGCCATCTCCGTTGGGGTCTTTCTTGCCTTCAGCACCCTGCCGGGAAAGTTGTATATCCAGTAGAGAGCCAAGGCCTGGGTGGCCGGACTGAATAGGTGAATGTTTTTCTGCTTTGGCTGGCGGAAGTATTCCCGCAGATCAAGCGCAAGCATTGGCAGGTACAACTGGTTACCCGGAACGATGAACGGTACACCGGCCGCAATCAGCCGTTTTCGCTCAAAAGAGCTGATCTGTTCGCGGACATAGACAACTTCTCCAGACCACCTGTTCCTGACCTGTTGGATATGTTTCTGGACAGCAGCCGGAGAAAACTCATTGCCGGTCTCAGCCATCAACAGTAACTCCAGTCCATATATCCTGGCCACAGAGTAAACATAGTTGTCCTGGAGAAAGAAGGGCAGCAATGCCCCCCCTTCCCATTTCTGGATGGACAACTCGATATCCAGGGTGTCGTGCAGGTATTTGGACAGTCGTTCTATCAGCATGGTTTCCGGTCCCTGTAACATTACTTGTGCACGGTAACATTGAAATGGTTACCGTGCAATAACTATGTTACGCCTTAGGGGGCAAACCTTGATTTTTGATTTTAGCACCTCATACTGATCAAACAGCCTCTTGGGCCTGTGACACGATCACATCCGGCGAAATATCAGACAATATGCTCCTGGGCTGAGGTAGCTCGACTGTAACTGTTCAGCGTGTTAACGCTAAGGTGTAACGATTCAGCATTTTGTTCGTGGTTCTTTCACCATTGCCACCCCAATGGTGAAAACGTAACCTCTTTGCGTTCTTTGCGTTCTTTGCGTCTTGAGCGAAGCGGACGGTTATTAAATGAACCGCAAAGTCGCAGTGAACGCAAAGATTTTGCATGCTGAAAAATTAATCCCATCTCTCCTGCACCTGGCAGATACGCTGAATAGATACACTCGACTTTCTTTTCAGAAAACAGGTACCGGCCCCTTATCTTTTTTACAAAATTCTGTGAACCATAAAACAGCCCGTGTTTCACATCCTCCCATATATTGGTCTGTTCTTTGGCATACTGCTGCGTTTTTAACCGATAGGTCCTATGAGGATCCGGACCGTGGAGTTGATCCAGGGTAACTTCCCAATAAGTCCGTGCAAATTCTCCTGTATCTGCTTACAGGCGGGCGCAGATACAAGACGGAAGACGCGCAGGCATACAACGCGTACTTCAAGCGTCTGCCTGTGAGCAGATACTAACAGGACGCAGATAAACGCAGACTTCGTACGCAGATAAAAGCCAAAGAAAATCCGTGTGTTTCTGTGTTCATCTGTGTCCAATAATCTGCACGGACTTATTGAGAAGTTACTGATATTGGGACAAGCAGGGAATGCTCCTATTATATTTTAACAAATTTTCAATATTCAGCACGGCATCCAGTGGACTCCCTGCATCTCTATGCGGCATTGAACCATTGACTCAGGGCCGGGGAGATGCGGCAGGTGCGCAAACTCCCTTCTTGAAAGTACAGCCCGGATATTATTATCCCCAGGTAGCCTTAACATGGCTTCAACGTGACTGCCGCT
>WFRY01000451.1 GCA_015486315.1 Desulfobulbaceae bacterium | reverse complement strand
CTTTTCCGTCGATCAGGGGCTGTGCATTGCGCAGTCTGGTGACATACTTGGAAATATCGCGCTGAATATACTTTTTGCGGGCAATGGTCATCAGGTAGAGCAGTCCTTCATTGTCCAGTTCGCAGAGCAGCCAGTAAATTTCACTGGGCTTCATGAAGGGGCGGCGCACCATGTCATGAGCTATGCGCTCTGCTTCCGTTTTCTGGCGGACCAGCTGCCTGCGCTGTTTCTCCGGCAGTTCGAAGCGGTCACAGAAGTTGAGCAGCTGCCGCACCTTTGAGCGGCTGAAAACAGCGAGCAGATACACAATCCATGGTTCAATATGTTCCTTTAAATAAAGGAAGTTAAACCATGTCACCGATTTCTCCGCCTGGGTCATGACGTGGACAAAACGGCGGTCGATTTTCAGGTTGGGCCGCAGGTCGGGCCAGAGAAATGGGAACAGGTTGAAAGAGTTCATCCGTCTCAGTGAGGCCAGGGGATTATCTTCCGATAGAATCAGTTTCAGCTCGGTAAAAAAACGAGGCCCGGAAAATCGTTCAAACATGTGCATCTTGACCGCATTTTTGATCAGTTTTTCCGCAAATCTGGTGATCTGGAAATCAAGCCGCTGTTCAAAGCGGATGGCCCGAAAGATTCTGGTGGGATCTTCCACAAAACTTAAGTTGTGCAGAACACTGATTCTCCGTTCCTTCAGGTCGTTCTGGGAGTTAAAAAAATCCACCAGGGTGCCGAATCGATCCGGGTTGAGGTGAATGGCCATGGCATTGATGGTAAAATCCCTGCGGTACAGGTCCAGTTTGACGGAACTGAGCTCAACAGTCGGCATGGCCGCCGGGTACTCGTAGTATTCCAACCGGGCAGTGGCCACGTCAATGCGCATCCCGTCCGGCAGGATGACGGTGGCGGTGGCGAATTTTTCATGGGTACGGACACTTGCCTTTCTGCGCCTGGCAAACTCTCTTGCAAACAGGATACCGTCTCCCTCCACCACGATATCAATGTCCAGGTTTTTGATCTGCAGCAACAGGTCGCGTACAAAGCCGCCTACCGTGTAGGCATGCATATTCATATGCTCGGCCGTTTCACCTATATCACGCAGCAGGAGCATGATGTCCCGGTTCAGGGATTCCGTCATCAGGTTGCTGATATTGCGGGTACGTTCCGTGGATGGATGCTCGTCCTCCTGCAGCAGGTTGCTTGGCAGGTGGGCCGGGTCATTGACCAGCAGGTTGAGCAGGTCGGTTCGGGTGATGACCCCGCAGACGTTATCCTCCCGAATAATCGGAATCAGCCGCTGCCGGTTTTCAATAATCAGTTCCTGGATATCGGCCAGGGTGGCGGTTTCGGGCAGGGTTGCGATCTCAGTGGTCATGTACTCGCTGACCGGTAGATTTCCCAGCTTGTGAAAGATAGCCTTTTCCACCACTCGGCGCGAGATCATACCCAGCAGTCCCGTGGGGGTTTTTTTATCCGAGTTGTCACGAACCACCGGCAGCACAGTGGTGTTATAGCGGGTCAGCAGGGTATTTGCCTCGCTGATGGCGATATCGGGGGTAACGGTGATCACCGGCGAGGACATCAGTTCACTTGCAATAGCCCGTGGCCGCACATATTGGTGCAGGAGATGGATGAGTCGTTCTTCGGCCTCGAACACCGTCTTGTTGCGGATAGTGGCCGATGCCGCGGATGCGTGGCCGCCACCCCCGAAATCACGGGCAATAACACCGGCATTTACTTCCGGAATCCGGCTGCGGCCGATTAAGTAGAGCCGGTCTCCCATGCCGATCAGGGCAAAGACCACGTCCAGGTTTTCCATGACCATCATCCTGCGGACCAGCACGGCAAAATCATCCACATAGTTGGGCAGGTTCATCTTGCTGATGGCAATATGGATGGACTGGATGGTGTAGGTGGAGGTGTTTTTCAGCAGGGAGCTGAGTAATGCCACCTGTTCTGCAGAAAGATCACGGCCGACAAACTGGCTGACAATATCAAGCTTTGCGCCGCGGGCCAGCAGCCAGGATGCGGCTTCAAGGTCGGCAGGAGTGGTGGTGGAATGGAGAAAAGAACCCGTGTCTTCGTATATCCCCAGGGCCATGAGCGTCGCATCGTCGGCGGAGATCTCGATTTTTCGTTCTTTGAACCGCTGGACAAAAACAGTAGTGGTGGATCCCACGTCCTCAACATATTGCACGTCGCCGACCATATCGCCCGGAGCGTCGGGATGATGGTCAAAGAGGTGGACTTCGATGCCGGGATTGGCAAGACATTCCTCCAGCCGGTCAATACGGCCCGGCTGCCGGGTATCGACTACGATAAGGCGGGTCACTGCTGCCAGGTCAATGTGCTTGATCTTTTTAAAATCATATTGGTTGCGGATCTCCTGGGACAGGAAATCGCGCAGCCGTCGTTCCTGAGACCCGGCAAAGACCAGTTTCGCATCAGGATACAGTTTCCTGGCCGCCACCATGGAGGCAAGGCCGTCAAAATCAGCGTTGATATGGGTTGTGATGACTTCCATGGGGTTAACTATACCCGACTTGGAGGAATTGACAAAATTTCACCTTAAATATTGAAATGTTTCCAGCCCGCGACCGCCGGAACAGCGGAACTCGATTATACCAGAAGCTGGTCATACCCCCGTAGGAGACCGCCCCTGCGGGCGATTTTCGCTGGAGCAAGTAGGTCTTCGCTGGAGCAGGCTTGCAGCCTGGTCCTCATGTTTATCACAAAGCTGTCGTATACACACCAGTTCAGCCAATCCGATTAATTTGTTATAAACTCATGGTTCAATCTACAAT
>WFRY01000450.1 GCA_015486315.1 Desulfobulbaceae bacterium | reverse complement strand
TAATCAACACCGTGCAGAACACCTTCAGTACCATCCTCTCCATCAATACCGAGTTTTCGGCTCTCATGCGCGCCAACCCCGATAAAGACGGATTCATATCCCTCTTCTTTAAGCTGCTGTAAGGTCTTATCACGACCTATGGTGACACCAAGTTTAATTTCAACACCACAGTGTTTAAGTGCTGCAAGTTCAGCACCGATAATATCACGGGGCAACCGATAATGGGGAATCCCCACGGCAAGCATGCCGCCGAAGACCGGCAATGCTTCAAAAATAGTACATTTATACCCCTGATGGGCAAGAAGATGCGCAACCGTCATCCCGGCCGGACCGGCTCCGACAATAGCCACCTTGCGGCCATTGGGCAGAGCACATTCACGGGTCATGGTCTTGCCGTTGGCAACCATCCAGTCCGTGAGGTACCGTTCCAGCATCCCGATTGAAACCGGATCTCCCTTTTTCCCCCGAACACAACTTCCTTCACACTGAAATTCATGGGGGCAGACCCTGGAACAAACCGAAGGCATTGTGCTGGTTTCACGAACCTTCCAGTACGCTTCCTCAAATTTCTTTTCTCGAAGAAGTAATATAAAGGCCGGGATATCATTGCGAATGGGACATCCCTGAATACAGGTCGGTTTTTTGCACTGCAGACAACGGTTGGCTTCAAGAATTGCAGTGTCTTCATCAAAGCCCGAGGTCACTTCCTTAAAATTTGTTATTCTCTCAGCTGGAGCAAGTTCGCTGGGGTACTGGCGGGGTATGGCCATGCGTTCTTTTGGTTTCATATATCCTCCTTCAAGTAGAGATAGTATTTTACAGTAGCAGACAAGGTATCAGAACAGGGAGTAAAGAGCAAGCGGAAGCAGAAGCGCTTCATGACCCCCCTGCTGCACCCGTTCAAGACCTCGGATATACAGATTTGTATTATCCGGGGACTCAATCACGAACAGCAGGGCGTCCCTGAAAGGCTTACGAGCAAAATTGCACGACATAGTAACAAGGGGTATAAACGAAACATGGTGGAAAGACAGACATGTGCAGACAAAAAAAAAGCCGCCCAAAAGGGCGGCTTTTTAAACATCATTATGATCGACTACTGACGAGCAAGCTCTGCAGCACGAACCCTGGCAAGGGCCCTCTGAAGTGCAGCCTCGGCCCTGGTCCTGTTAAAGGATTCAGACTGAGACTGTGCCTGAGCAAGTCGTTTCTCGGCCCGTTCCTTAGCCTGCATGGCACGATCAACATCTATATCATTACCATACTCAGCACTTTCAACCAAGAACGTGATTTTATTGTTTGATACCTCGGAAAAACCACCACTTACCATCAGATACTTGGCTTGTTTATCCTTTTTAAAGCTTAATGTTCCGGTCTTAATCGTACTCAGAAAAGGAGCATGATTTGCCAGCACACCAAACTCGCCACCTACACCGGGAGCAGTGACGATATCTACATCGTCACTTACAACCGGACCAGCGGGTGTTACTACTTCGAGATGAATCTGTGCCATTGTATTGTACCTCTTTACGCTTTATGCCGGATCAAGCGTTAGCCTTCTCAGCAGCAGCTTTCTCAAGGGCTTCCTCAATGGTTCCGACCATGTAAAATGCATTTTCAGAAAGTTCATCATGCTTGCCATCAAGGATCTCTTTAAATCCGCGGACAGTGTCCTCAACCTTAACATACTTACCGTCCATACCGGTGAAAACCTCTGCAACATGGAAGGGCTGAGAGAGGTAACGCTGGATTTTACGAGCGCGTCCGACAGTGAGCTGATCCTCTTCAGAAAGCTCGTCCATACCAAGAATGGCGATGATATCCTGCAGCTCTTTATATTTCTGCAGAGAAACCTGAACGCCACGTGCAGTGGCATAGTGTACTTCACCAACTACATTGGGGTCAAGAATACGAGATGTGGAGTCAAGCGGATCAACTGCAGGATAAATACCAAGCTCAGCAATCTGACGGGAGAGAACAACTGTACCGTCAAGATGAGCAAATGTAGTAGCAGGTGCAGGGTCGGTCAAGTCATCAGCAGGTACATAGACACACTGTACAGCTGTAATCGAACCCTTGGTTGTTGATGTAATACGCTCCTGCAGGGCACCAAGATCGGTGGCCAGAGTCGGCTGATAACCAACAGCAGACGGGATACGTCCAAGCAGGGCTGATACCTCGGCACCGGCCTGGGTGAAACGGAAGATGTTGTCAACAAAGAAGAGCACGTCCTGGCCTTCCTCATCACGAAAGTACTCTGCAGCAGTCAGTCCGGTCAGTGCTACACGGGCACGAGCTCCGGGAGGCTCTGTCATCTGACCGTATACAAGAGCAGCCTTGGGCAGTACGCCGGACTCTTTCATCTCCATGTACAGATCGTTTCCTTCACGAGTACGCTCACCAACACCGCAGAAAACCGAAATACCACCATGCTGCATGGCGATGTTGTTAACCATCTCCATCATGATAACGGTCTTACCACAACCGGCACCACCAAACAGTCCCATCTTACCACCACGTGGGAAGGGAACCAGCAGGTCAATAACCTTAATTCCAGTCTCAAGAACGTTTACCTCTGTATCCTGTTCGGTAAACTCGGGTGCCTCACGATGGATGGGCATGGTCTTGGAGGCATCAATCTCGCCGAGACCGTCAACCGGACGGCCTACAACGTTCATGATACGGCCAAGTGCCGGCTCACCTACCGGAATGGTTATGGGCATTTTGTTATCTCGGCATTCCATGCCGCGAACCAGACCATCAGTCTGATCCATGGCAATACAGCGGACACAGTTGTCACCGAGATGCTGGGCAACCTCAATGACCAGATTCTCCTTAACATCATCAATACCGGGGTTTGTTACAAACAAGGCATTGAGGATCTCCGGAAGATCACCTGCCTCGAACTCAACGTCAACAACAGGTCCAATAACCTGTATAATTTTACCAACTCGCGAATCACCCATTTGAAATGGCCTCCTCTATCAGATTAAAAACTGCGTAAGTTTCAATTAGCCTTTAAGCGCCTCAGCACCACCGACAATATCCATTAACTCACCGGTAATGGCCGACTGGCGAGCTTTGTTGTACAACTGTGTAAGTTCTTTAATTATATCACCGCAGGCATTGGTCGCATTATCCATAGCGGTCATTCGGGCCGCATGCTCACCGGCTCCGACCTCTATCATGGCATGAAAGACCTGCACGTTCAGATAAAGCGGAAGCAGAACCTCCATGATCTCAGCAGGTTCCGGCTCGTAAATGTAGGCCCCGCTGACACCTTCTTTTGCAGCTGCAGCTTCTGTCTCATCAACCTCAACCGGTTTAATCGGCAAAAGTTCGTCCGTGGTCGGCGTCTGTTTGGCTATCGATTGAAACCTGGCATAGATAAGGTCAACCTGATCAGAACCGCCGCTTAAGAAGTTATGGGTGATATCCTGCGATATTTCACGGGCATTGAACATCTGGAAGGTACCCATGATGTCCTTGAAGGACTTGCGTGTTTTGCCGGTCCGTTTTACGCCCTGCGCAGCTTTATTTCCAACGGTTATAAACGAAACGGTTTTGCCTTCACTCTCATATTTAGCCATCAACTTCAAGGCCATTTTAACAATATGAGCATTAAAACTACCGCACAGTCCGCGATCCGAGGTCACGATGACGATCTCTACGCTCTTAACCTCACGAACCTCCATTAAGGGAAGATTACCGCTCATACCGCCGGAGAGGTCCTTCATGGCCTCGGCAAACTTATCGGAATAGGGGCGAAAGGCCTCCATTCTTTCCTGGGCACCACGCAACTTGGCAGAGGCGACCATGTTCATGGCCTTTGTAATCTGCGAAGTTTTGGCGACGCCTTCTATCTTATCTTTGACATCCTTTAATCCAGGCATGGCATTCTTTCCTTATGCTTAATTCAGGCCCTTAGTTGCTTTAAACGTCTCGCCAAAGGAGGTCAAGGTTTTCCTCATTTTTTCATCAAGAGAATCGGAAATTGCCTCTTTCTCCTTAAGTTCAGCAAAAATAGAGGGTTCATTTGCTTCAATATAGCTGTACAGTTCCTGCTCGTAATCAGCTAATGTATTAATGGGAAATTCATCAAGAAAGCCCTTGGTACCGGCAAAGATGATGGTAACCTGTTTAACCATGGTCAGCGGCTGATACTGCGGTTGCTTGAGGATCTCAACCAGACGCTCACCACGGGTCAACTGAGCCTGGGTCGCAGCATCAAGATCTGAACCGAAACCGGCAAAAGCAGCAAGCTCACGATACTGGGCAAGATCAAGACGAAGTGTACCGGCGACCTGCTTCATGGCCTTCACCTGGGCAGCACCACCAACCCGGGATACCGAGATACCAACGTTGATTGCAGGCCGAACACCGGCAAAGAACAGAGAAGGCTCAAGGAAAACCTGACCGTCGGTAATGGAGATAACGTTGGTCGGAATAAATGCGGATACGTCACCGGCCTGGGTCTCAATGATCGGCAGTGCGGTCAGTGATCCTGCACCAAGGTCATCATTAACCTTTGATGCACGCTCAAGCAGACGGGAATGGTTGAAGAAAATATCACCGGGATATGCTTCACGTCCAGGGGGTCGCCTGAGCAGCAGGGACAGCTCACGATAAGAGACAGCCTGTTTTGAAAGATCATCATAAATGATCAGGGCATGCTGACCGTTGTCGCGAAAGTACTCGCCCATTGCACAACCAACCATGGCGGAAACATACTGCATCGGCGCCGGATCGGAAGCACAGGCGGCAACAACCGTTGTGTACTCCATGGCACCGTGCTTACGCAGGTTCTCAACAACCAGAGCTACGGTAGATTTTTTCTGACCGGTTGCAACATAAATACAGTGAATGTCAGTCTCTTTCTGGGCGATGATTGCATCAACACAGAGTGCAGTCTTACCAATCTGACGGTCACCAATGATCAGCTCACGCTGACCGCGGCCGACCGGGGTCATACCGTCAACAGCCTTATAACCGGTGTAGCAGGGCTCATGCACACCCTTACGGGCAATAACACCGGGAGCCAGGACTTCCATTTTACGGGATTCAGCACCTTCGATGGGGCCTTTACCGTCAATGGGTTGACCAATACCGTCAACGACACGTCCTTCCAGCGGAGGTCCAACCGGAACCTCGGCGATCTTACCGGTACGTTTTACGATATCACCTTCCTTGATGTAGCGAACGTTGCCCATTACTGCGACACCAACGTTATCTTCCTCAAGGTTAAGAGCAAGGCCCATAATTCCGCCGGGGAACTCAAGAAGCTCCATGGCCTGGCAATTTTCTACTCCATAAACACGGGCGATACCATCACCAACGGACAGTACGGTTCCGGTTTCCTTCAGGTCGACGTCACTTTCGTAGCCGGCGATTTGATCCTTTATGATCTGACTGATTTCTGAGGCTTTGATCTGCATTTGACTATTCTCTCCCCTTGATAGATTCTTTTAATCCATTAAGTTGCGTTCTTATACTTCCGTCCAACACCAGATCACCGACCTTGGCGACAATACCGCCGATAATGGAGGGATCAACCTGTGTTTCAAGAATTACCTTGTTTCCTGTTATTTTTTCCAGTGTGGCCTGAATCTTACCAAGCAATCCACTGTCAATTTCAATTGCTGAGGTGACTGAGCCATGACTTATATTCTCTTCACTGTCCAGCATCTCCTGTACAGCTGAAGCAATCTCAGGCAGTACATCAACACGCTTTTTCTCAATCAGAAGATTGAGAAAAGAAGTCATAACAGTATCGGCAGCTGCTGCTTCCGATACCTTTGCCATAACCTTCTGCCGTGCCTCAAGAGGATACAGAGGATTGGTCAGTGCATCCTCAAGCTCAAGTTCCTGATCTCCGAAAAGATCGGCAATCCCATTCAGAGTGTCGGCATATGCTTCAACCTTGCCCTGTTCCTTACCAAGGGAAAAGATCGCCTTGGCATACCGCTTTGCTAAGATTAACTGTTTCACTGTACCGCACCTACCTTCTCAAGATACTGTTCAGTGATCGCAACCTGATCCTCTGGGGTCAGGTTTTTTACGATCAACTCCTCAGCCATGGCGGCGGCCTGATCTGCCACCTCTTCCTGCAATGTACGCTTCGCCTCGACAACTGCCGCATTTACGGCTGCTTCTGCCTGACGTTTAATATCTTCTGCTGACTGCTCGGCTTCTTTCAGGATCCGTACCTTCTCATCCTCAGCCATTGCAACCGCTTTTGCAACCACCGTATCCATCTCTTTTTCCATACCGGCAAGTCGAGCTTCAAATTCCTTATAAGAACGCTCAGCCTCATCACGTTTGGCCTCAAGCGCTTCAATCTCTTCCTGGATACCACGCCGTCGTCCGGCAAGCCCGCCTGCTATCGGTTTAGCCAGGAATTTAACCAGAATTATAATAAGGGCAATAAAGTTTGCCGTACGCCAGAAGAAATCTTTCAGCTTGGCTGCCGTGATCATCGGGGCATGATGTTCCCCGCCATGACCTTCACCCTCTACGCCGGTTGCATGCTCACCAGCGACAACCGCTTCGCTGTGCTCTGCAGCCATGTGCTCATTGTGAGCAGCAGCTGCTGTATCACCATGCTGTTTTTCAACCATTGCCTTATTCGCATCATGAGCAGCCTCAATGCCCTCAACTGCAGCATTATCATCGGGGGCAGCTTCACCATGCCCGGAGGCAAAAACTGTTGGTGCCGCGCATAGTATGATCGCCAGCAATACCGGCATAACAACTTTCAGAATTTGAGCTTTCATGCTTCCAGACTCCTTCCAAGTATCTTTCCAGCCATATCCTGGGCAAACCCAGTCGCGTTATCCAGCAGCTCTTTACGGGCGGATTCGACCTGAGCCTTTACATCTGCCAGTGTTTTCTCCTTTTCACCGTCTGATTCCTGACGAATAGCTGCCAGCTTTTCCGCGCCCGCAGCCTGCGCCTCACTCCTGGCACCGTCCAGCGCCTTCTTTGCCTTGGCACTGGCTTCCCGCATCTTCTTGTCCACTTCGGCCTGACGATGCCTTGCATTCTGCTCGAATTGCTCTACATCATTATTCAGAGCATCAAGCTTCTCCTGCCGTTTTTCCAAAATCCCTAAAACCGGCTTATAGAGAACTGCGTTCAGGACTACCATCAATACGATCATATTGATGATGTGAATGACCAATGTGATGTCTACTGTAATCATGCAACCGCTCCCAATGATTCAAAAAATGGTGAATATGTACCAAACAAAGTGAATGGTGGTTCAGCTCACGTCACGATAAGTACTGAAAAAACGACTTCCTGTCAAATCTTTTTTCTTTAAATTATACATCCGCTTCCAGGTATTCCAATGCATGAGTAGCCGCACCTGCAAGGATAAAAGGTGTAATCAGCATTAAATCAAAAAAACTGATAACACTCAGCAATGCTACTTGCTTCCGAAACGGCAGGTAAAACACAGCGGGTTTCACACCTTCCTGAGACCTTACAAATATAACTTTCCGATTATTTGCCCGGCCCGGTTTACATACCGTTGTCTTTCAGCCAGTGAACCGTCCGTTCCATTCCCTGCTTCGTGGTTACCTGTTCCCTGTATCCCAGAATCGTTGCACCACTGTTTTTGTTGAACCAGTGGGACAGGGCCAGTTGCTCGGCCAGAAATCTTGTCATTTTCGGTTCCTGTTCAAGCTGCAGTGCAGCATGGACTTTTTCCAGCAGCCATCCTGCCGACTTAGCTGCAGTAAGACTCATCCGGGCAGTTATTTTCGGAACCTCCATCAAGACAAACAGTTCATTAATCCAGCTCCAGAGCTGTACCGGATCCTGCTGGCCGATAAAAAAAGAACGTCCCGCAGCGGTGGCGGTTGTTGCCAGGTTCTCTGCTGCCAGCAGGTGTGCGTGAACAACATTATCAATATATGCAATATCAACCAGGTTGGTTCCCTTGCCGATAATTTTCAAGTTTCCTGCCCGACCACGGGCCATAAGCCTTGGAATCAGATGTGTATCACCGGGTCCCCAGACCAGGTGCGGTCGGATGGCCGTCGTTCTTATTGCGGCACAGTCTGCCTTCAGTACCTGCTGCTCGGCGATAATTTTGCTGACAGCGTAATGGCATTGTGGTTTTTCAGCGTAGGGAACCGATTCATCTACCCCCTCTAAACTGTGACCGTCAAAAACAACGGAAGGGGTAGAGGTGTAGACACAACGTGCGACCCCCTGTTTCCTACAGGCGGCAATAACATTCAGTGTACCCAGTACATTGATGGAATAATACTCCTGAAAAGCCCCCCAGATTCCCGCCTTTGCAGCAACGTGATACACGGTGCTGCATCCTTTTGCCGCCCGGTTTACCGTGTCAAGGTCACGAATATCACCCCTGATGGAGATCGCCCCGGCCAATTCCGCTGCCGGAGAGTGATGTCGGCTGAGAACCCGGACCTCCATCCCCTGGCTGCACAGTGCACGCGTGAGAGCAAGACCTATAAATCCGCCGCCACCTGTGACAAGAACCCTGTTCATGGAACCTCCACGAGCACTATCATTTTCAGAGTCCATCCTGGCAGGATGAGTTCTGAAAATGAAGCTGTTTTGCCGCCCAACCGGCCAGCTTTTCCCGAAAAATTTTGGCATTATGCCGAATATCCACCGGAAATGCCGGGTGCACCAGAAATGTCGTTATCGTTTCAGTTAACGCGTTACCTGCCGCCAGGGTCTGCAACTCAGCCTGAAGCCGGTTGCTGTCAATGTCCTTTTCCAATAACTCTACAATAAGTACAGGCAGCTGTCGGCCGGGCTCTCCAATACCTACCAGGGCAGAGCGAAATACCTTTGGATGTTCATTGAAAATTGCCTCGCAGCAGATCGTATACATTACTCCATCTGCCGTCAGAACTCGGTGCGCCTTTCGACCGCAGAACCAGAGGCGGCCTCCGGAATCGATATAGCCCATATCTCCCATCCGATGACGAATCTCCGTTCCATCGGCAATCTTAGCCAGCCTGGTTTCCTGCTCGTTATTATCATATGCCCTTGTTACCACAGGCCCCCTGGCGATAATTTCTCCAATCTCACCCTGCGGCAGCAGCTCCGCATCCTTCCAGTCGGCAAGTGGGCCATCCAGCGGTTTCATTATGGCTATGCTCATGCCCGGCAATGACCTCCCCACACAGGTGCCTTTCCCCAAGCGGGTCCGGGGCCAGGTGCGGGCAAGAATTTCCCGGCCGGTGATTGAAGACAGCGGCAAACTTTCAGTGGCTCCGTAGGGGGTATGAATTTCTCCATCCACGGGCATAATCTGCTGCACCCGCTTGATCAATTCACCTGAAATCGGGGCCCCTGCCATGAGAATTTTCTTTACCGGCAGGGTTATGCCCTGCTCAATACAGTATCTGCTGACCACATTCCAGATAGCAGGTGAACCGAATGAATAGGTCACCTGCCAGTCATTAATTGAACGGATAAACTTTGCCGGATCAACCTGCGCCGGTCGGGTCGGGTCCATGTCAGGAATAACGGCAGCAGCACCAAGGGCGGTTGCAAAAAGGGCGAACAGGGGAAAACCGGGTTGGTCTACATCTCCCGGACCAATGTTATAGTAATCTCTTATCAGTTTCAGCTGACCGGCAAAAGTACCATGGGTATACTGCACCCCCTTGGGTGGGCCTGTGGATCCGGTTGTAAATATAATTGCGGCAAGATCGTCTCTTGTCGTATGCACCAGAGCGGAATCGGTCTGCCCGGCGCGAGTTGCGCGGTCAAGCGTTATGCCGAGCATACTGAAGGACGGTCCCACACAGATCCTGGTCCGAACGGTTTTAAATGGTTGGCTGAACAACCGGGAAAACAGCTGAACCCGGGGAATGGCTATCAGGACAACAGGTTTAACAGAGCCGATACAGCGCAGCAGATTTTTATACCCCATGCCGGGATCAATCAGAATGACCACAGCTCCCACCTGAAACAGGGCAAAGGTGAGGCAGATGAACTCCATGGAAGGTCGAACCATGAGCATAACCCGGTCACCCCGTGCCACCCCCTGTGCCTGCAGGGCGGCGGCATAACGGTTACTGTTTGCCTCCACTTCCCGAAAGGTCCACTGCTGATACGTTCCTCCTTTTCCTGTAACCAGAGCTGTCTGGTCGGCCTGCACGGCAGCAATCCTGTGCAGGGCACCGGCAATATTACAGTCAACCATCGCAGGATGAAAGAAACGGGGTGAGCAGAGCCATTATCTCATCCAGGGCATCTTCCAGCACATAATGACCGGCCCGGGGAAAATAATGGTTTTCGGCCGCCGGAAAACGGTCCAGCCATTGGCGATAAAAATGATCATTAAAACAAAAATCTTCCCCACCCCAGCAGATAAGCATGGGTTTATCCTGCAGTCTTACAAGAGATGCCTCGACCTCTGCAAGCGTCGACCGCGAGGGGTGTGTTTTCTCCAGTGGAATATCCTGCACAAAACGATGCACGGCCACCCGGTTATGCCATGTGTTATAGGGATAGACAAACCCTGCCGCAACCTCAGGTTGCATTGTATTATGGACAGCCATGAAAGTGGCCGGCCAGGCAAAACCATTCAGGCCGCGGACCAGAAATGATCCCAGCAGGGGCCAACGGCAGACGGCAATGCGAAAAGGGATCCGGGAAGAGACAAAGGCCGCGGTATTGAGCACCACAAGCCCTGCCACCCGTTCCGGATGACGACCGGCCCAGCCCATACCAATGGCACCTCCCCAGTCATGCACAACCAGCACGCATTTATCGATCTGCAGTTGATCGAGCAGAGCCTCCAGATTATCAATATGATTCTCTAACCGGTATGGGTAGTCCTGTGGTTTATCGGACAGACCACAGCCGATATGATCGGGAACAATACAGCGATGGGTCTCCTTCAGCTCCGTCACCAGGTTGCGGTACAGATAAGACCAGGATGGATTGCCGTGTACCATGACGACGGTCGGCCCGCTTCCCTCGTCAAGACAGGCCATCCGGTGTCCATCAACGGTGATGGACACCGGAGTGAACGGATACTGGGCAAGCGTAACCATTACCAGTCAATCCCCAGCATCAGCGAATTAATTCCGGAGCCGATTCCGAGGATGGCCCCCCGCTGTCCGCTCGTAAGCACTCCCCTGTCAATCCCCATGGCCATGGTGATAGGAGCAGAAACCGATCCTACGTTGCCAAGCACCGGCAATGTTTCAAAATTACGTTCAGGATCAAGATCCAGGGTGGAAAAAAGCTGCTGTGCATGGGCACGCCCCACCTGGTGACAGAAAAAGCGGTTGACGGTTTCCTTTTTCCAACCCGACTCCTGCAGAAAATCCTGCCAGCACATCCTGGCCGTCTCAATTCCCTCGGTCAGCAGCAGTTCTGAATCCGTAGACATCAACGTTCCCTGTTCAGCATTCTGTCCACCCTGGCAAAGATTATTGTGGCGGGTATGGGCGCGGCAGGCAGCGACAGTGAGTCGATGCCCCGTATCTTTCAGCTTACGGTCACCCAAGACCAGAGCCACGGCCCCGGAGCCAATGGTCAATGAGGCAAAGGCGGGCTTGATGGATTTACGGGTAAGGGTTGTGTCGGATAACAGATGGGCTAAGGTTGACTCCACCAGGGTTTCAGCGGTCTCTCCGGCCACGATCAGTCCAAAGCGTACCTGGCCGAGCTCAATCATATTGGCCAGCATGATCATCCCGTTTAAAAAGCCCAGGCAGGCATTGGAAATATCAAAGATCTGGCAGCGGGGGCCAAGCCCGAGACTGTGATGAACAAACGAGGCCGTTGCAGGTTCCATCATATCCCTGCTCACGGAAGTAAAGGCCAGAAAATCCAGTTCAGAGGCCTGGACACCGGAGGCAAGCAGGGCCTTTCGTCCGGCAAGGATGGCCCCCTCACTTGGTTTGGTTCCCGGCTTCCAGAAGCGACGACTGCGAATACCGCTCATCAACTCCAAACGGCCTTCGGGTAATTTAAGTCGTTCATAAACCGGTGCCAGCCGTTGTTCGATATCAGCAGAGGTCACCACATTGGGGGGGAGTTCATAGCCAAAGCTGTGCAGGCAGACGCGGGAATATTTCATGAAAAGCAGTTACTGGTTCGAGGTTGAGGGTTTCCTTTAATCCTTATCAGATATGCGAAAGGTATTGGCCCAGGCAATGAGCAGGGCAGCCAGGGCAAAGTCATCGAGTACACCGACGACAGGAATCCATTCCGGAATCAAATCCCAGGGGGAAACGGCATAAACAAGACCTGCACCAAGCAGTAACTTTACATATAGCGGCGTTTCCCTGGCCTTGAAGACAGCCAGGGCATGTCTGACCATGGCACCGATCCTGGAGAAAATATTCAACTGATTTCCTGTCATCAACTGACTGCCTTATGCACGATGTCGGCATCAAAATAATTAAGCCCCATGCCCGCATCAACGACTAGTGACTGTCCGTTTATCCCGGATGACCGGTCGGAGAGCAGAAAGGCGGCAACATCGGCGGCCTCACTGGTCTTGAGCGCCTTTTTACGCGGAATTGCTTTTTCGGCAAAGAGGTAGGAGTCAATATAGCCCGGGATACCAGCCGAAGCCGAGGTTTTGAGCAGGCTGGGACAGACCGCGTTGAACCGTACCCTGGAAAAGGATGAAAACGATTTGGCAAGGAAACAGAGCGAGGACTCCAGGGCCGCCTTGACCGGGGCCATGTAGCCGTAATTTTCCGCCGCCATCCGGGTGGTGGAGATGGAGATGGTGACCACGGAACCATCCTGGTCCAGGAGTTCTTTAAAATGGTTGGCAATGGCAATAAGAGAAAAACAGGAAATATCCACAGCCTGGAGGAAATCCTTTTTCACGGTCTCGTGAAATGGTTTCATCCCCTCGGAATAGTTGGCAAAGGCAATGGAGTGAACAATTCCGGCAATGGGCCCGCCCACCTTTCCTGCGATTTCATCGCGCACCCGGATGATATTGGATTCATCCTCTACATCACAGATAAATACCGGACTGTCCGGAAACAGCTTGCGGGCAGTAACCGCCCGCTCCTCGCTGCGCACCACATGAATAACCTCGGCCCCGGCCTCAACCAGCACCCGACCAATGGCGGCGGCCACGGATTTCTTATTGGCCAGTCCGAAGATGACTATTTTTTTATTCTGTAACTTCAAAAAATCCATGATGATCGCCTGCCATCCTCTCTATAACGTCATTCCCGCTAAGACGGAGATGACGATCCTTATCACCCTTTTTGCTGGAGCAGGCTTGCAGCCTGCTCCTCATGTTTATCACAAGGATGTCATATTCCCAGCAGTTCATCTGAACCGATTAACCTGTTATAAACTCATGGTTCAATCTACAAGATTGAACCAGCTATAGTTCAACGCAAATGAGTTGATACCGTCTAATGATGGTGCGCGGTGCACACCATTTTTGTGTATCAACTCAAATGCCAAGAGTCATTTTCAGGCAACTGGAGCCAGATCATAACTCCATGTTATAGATCCCTGTCTGCACTGGATAACAATCCTGTTCAACCTTTCACGGCACAGGCAAACTCCACCTGGACAGCCACCTTGCCGCCAACCCGCACACTGCCCTTGAGGAACCAGGCCGGGCCGAGTTTCTCCTTGAGTGCGGCCCGAATTTCGATGGTATCACCTGGATGGACCTCGCGTTTAAACCTGGCACCGATAATACGGGTCAGAACCGGGACACCGCTCAACTCTCCCCTGGTCATTTCGCCGATCAGCAGGGCCCCGGCCTGAAAGACGGCCTCGCAGAGC
>WFRY01000449.1 GCA_015486315.1 Desulfobulbaceae bacterium | reverse complement strand
CGGCCCGATGATCCAGTTCTGGACCAGAGACAGGGTGAGAATTTTTGTGTTGCGAAAGACCTGGCCCAGCTCCTCGTACCTGACCTTGGCCAGCGGCGGATACATCATCATGATCAGGCCGACGGCAATGGGAATATTGGTGGTGCCGACCTGGAATGAGTGAATAATGTCGGTAACCGGCGGGTAGAAATAGCCGATCATGACCCCGGCAAACATGGCCAGGAAGATCCACAGGGTGAGAAATCGGTCCAGAAAGGAGAGCTTTTTCTTCATGAGGTATCCTTGTTAAGCATAATCTATCTGCATAGGCAGATGTTTAAGAAAAAATAAATTACTCCGTCACAAGCTGATAGGGAATAAAAATTGTTTTGCGCCCAAGGGGCAGGGGATTACAGCCGATCTGTACAATAAAAAACCGCAGTATTCAGGCGGAACAGGCATCCTTGCTCTTTGTTCGCAGATATTCCTGCAGCCGGACCTGATCCTTCTGCGCCTGTTCCAGAGTAGAGAGATAGTCCAGAATCTGTTCTCCCAGGCCGGGATCTGCAAAGGTCACGTCCACGGTCAGACGGTAATACATCCATTTTCCCCGCCTGCTGCCGTTAACCCAGCCGTTGTTGCGCAGATAGGCAAGATGACGGGAGGCCGTGGACTGGGGCAGAGAAAGGGCCGCCATAATATCACAGACACAGAGTTCCCCGTCTTTGAGCAGGGCCAGTATCCTGAGCCTGGTCTCATCGCCAAGGGCTTTAAATCTTCGGGCTGTTTTTTCCATATTCTTTTTCATATCCGCTCATACAGATATTTTCAAGCTTTTTCAGGAATATGAATTAACACGGTTCTCTTTTTCCTTGACCCTGTAAACAACAGGCCCCTCCGGCGATGGGATCGATTTTTTTGTTTTACGTATCCATCATCACTTGATTACTTCGTTTAATCCGGAAAAATCGGAACCCAAAAGGAACTCCCCGAATGTTGTAATTTTACCGACAAACCTTCTATAGCAGGTTTCTGTTTATTATCGGCGATTGGTCCCTGATAAAAAAATGAAATTATTGCCTCATATGCTGTCTGTCGAGTAGTATGAACCGGTTGCGGAAAATCATTGTCACCATCTGAAAATTCGTAAGCGCTTCATTAACGACACTCTTGACGTAACTTTTCAATAAGTGGTGGTAAAACGGTTGGATCCCCGATAACTACATTCGGGGAGGACGATCGTAATTGCCTGCAATTCCGTCATCTCATTCCGGCATGTTGTCAGCCTGAGATAGCGTAGACTTCTATCCATAAAGTACAAAAATTCAATGTTTGTGGAAAAATAACCATGGGAAATACTTTTCAGGATCAATTGCTGAAAGCTGGACTGGTCAATAAAAAGCAGACAACCAGGGCCAATCGAGAAAAATATCTCAAACACAAGCATAATAAAAAAAATAAACAGAATAATACATCAGCCTTGAGCGATAAAGTCCGTGCAGAACAGGTCGCCGAGGCAGAGCGTAACAGGGAACTCAACCGACAGCGCTCAGAGAAAAAACGGCAACAGGAACAAAATGCCCAGATAAAACAACTCATTGAAAAAAATCGACTGAAGCTGGAGAGTCATGGTGAACCATATTATTTTACAGAACAGAATAAAATCAACAGGATTTATGTCTCAGAAGAGATGGCTGAACAACTCAGTCGAGGGCAGCTCGCTGTTGTCGAACTTGACAATAACTTTGAGGTAATACCTGCTAAAACAGCCTCTTTGATTGCGGAGCGTGACAGGAAAAGGCTGGTTGTCTTTCATATGAAATAATACGGTTGAAAGAATAATATTCAGGAGAGTTTTTAGAACAAAATAGCTGCTGTTGATATGAAGAAAACTGTTTTTGCCCTGGTAGACTGCAATAATTTTTATGTGTCCTGCGAACGGCTGTTCAGGCCATCGCTGCGCAATCTTCCTGTGGTCGTTTTGTCCAACAACGATGGTTGTATTATTGCCCGTTCCAATGAGGCCAAGGCCCTGGGCATTGGTATGGGCGATCCCTATTTTAAGAAAAAAGCATTTTTGCGCCGGCACGGGGTGCAGGTATTTTCTTCCAACTATGCTCTGTATGGTGATCTATCCTTCCGGGTTATGTCCATCCTGCAGCAGGAAGAACCGGAGGTGGAAGTCTATTCCATTGATGAATCCTTTGTTCAAATCCCGCCCCGGCATGAGCAGAGCATGACCGGGCGTGCCCTGGAGTTGAAAGAAAGGATAGGGCGGTGCGTGGGGATTCCGGTGTCCATAGGGATAGGCAGTACAAAGACCCTGGCCAAGATTGCCACCTCGGTTGCCAAAAAATATCCTGTTTATCACGGAGTCTTTGATTTGGAGCGCTGTCCGGATCCGGATAAGGTACTGGCCGTTATCAAGGTAAACAAGATCTGGGGAATAGGGCGACAGTCCGGCAGGAAACTTAATCAGCAGGGAATCTTCACGGCCCTTGATCTGAAAAAGAGTGATGAACGTAGAATCCGTAAATTACTCGGGCTGTCCGGTCTGCGGACCCTTATGGAACTGCGCGGAGAGTCGTGCATTATGCTGGAGCAGTGTCCGCCTGCCAGGAAATCTATTGTCAGCTCCCGTTCCTTTCGGAAGCCGATCACGGAACTGCAGGATTTAAAGGAGGCCGTGTCTCACTATATTTCCATAGCGGCCGGAAAGCTCCGTGACCAGGGACTTGCCGCTGCCAATCTGCATGTTTTTCTTGCTACCAGCCGTTTCCGGACAGACATGCCGCGTTTTTCCGGCAGCCGGATGATTACCCTCTCCCAAACGACGTCCTGCACACCGACTTTGATTAGAGCAGGACTCCGGGAGCTGGCCGATTTATATAAACCCGGTTATCCATACAACAAGGCCGGTATCATGCTCACCGGGATCAGTCGTGCAGCCATGCAGCAGCAGAATCTTTTTTCAGCGGCAGAGGATCCTCGAAGCAAAGCGTTGATGGCAGCCCTGGACCGGGT